>NZ_JBQKLL010000157.1:0-319 GCF_052116245.1 Blautia sp. Sow4_E7 | reverse complement strand
AGGGTTCACATGGGAACGGTGTTTAAGAACAGGGTCACGTCTTGTGTGGGTGTCCGAAAAAAGGGTACTACACTAATTCGTGTGTCCACTGTTATGGGTACATTATAAATGCCAAAAGGAAGCATTCGAGAAAGATTAGAATGGGGTGCTAAAAAGAGCGAGATGGGTAATCAGCAACTTAAGAAAAATAAAACAAAATACAGAGGAATGGTCTTATGTCAAGATTTAGTACAGATTAAAATGAGAGGTTCCGCCAGCTAAGCAGCCGGCAGAACATTCACCCTTTCATACAGTTTTTCGAATTCGTCAGGGGACATAT
>NZ_JBQKLL010000156.1:0-323 GCF_052116245.1 Blautia sp. Sow4_E7 | reverse complement strand
CCATTCAACAACTGTTATATATAAAACAAGGGTGAGAAGCCTGATTTTCAGGCTTGCCACCCTTACATATCATAGAAGAATCTTATTTACAGACTTTTTCTCATAGTCTCGATTATTTGCTGGATTGCTATAAGAATCTGATGAAACGACCTTTCAAAAAACAGTTGATTTAGAAGTTAACTGTTTTTGAAAGGCCGTTTTTGCTATATCTAACGTAACCGCCAAATAATAATGCGGTCAGATATAAAATTACCCCAGCCCTTTGCGAGTTGGAGTAATTCACTATAATTCACATGCGATTTTTGATAGATTGGAGTTTTTCA
>NZ_JBQKLL010000155.1:0-349 GCF_052116245.1 Blautia sp. Sow4_E7 | reverse complement strand
TCCGGTTCTTTTTTCTCGTAACTTTCTGGAAGTTCTGGTTTCCGGGCGGCATGGCCTGTCACTATAAGCGGCCTGGCACTGCATGCGGGAAACCCTTCACATTCTATGGTGCGCTGATTGTCAAGGTAGTTGTCAGTAAAAATATATATTTTTTATTCGTGCACGTCATCTGATATTGTTCTGTACCTGATCACCATCATTTTGAATGAATATATTTTTATGAAACAGCCATCTGTCTATCAGCTTTTTCGGATTGTTCGTGTACCTTTTCCGGGTTCAGATATACAGTATCCGGAAGACTCCAGTCACGGGTTGCACGTCCATTCCAGCGTTCTGGATGCTCTGCTTT
>NZ_JBQKLL010000154.1:0-361 GCF_052116245.1 Blautia sp. Sow4_E7 | reverse complement strand
GTGGGCTTCCTCCGATGATCAAGCGCCAGAGATACTACGAATCTCTGGGACTGGCTGCATAGGCAGTGATATCTTTGAGATAAATGTGTCAACCAATATTGACAATATCATGCTAACCCCTTGCTCGCTGAATTTATCAATATCACTTGGAAAAATTTTTGCTCTTGCTTTAATTTCTCCATAACCTTTTTCAGCCATTCTCGGCTCCCTCCAATCATCTGCTAATATTTATTATCTGCGCTAATCTTTTTAGTGTTAGCATCTAATTAGTACAAAATAAAATGAGATATTCCCTTAAATGTATTATATAATCAATACAAGAGGAGGAACTCATTATGTCACGTAAAAATCCACAACACAC
>NZ_JBQKLL010000153.1:0-388 GCF_052116245.1 Blautia sp. Sow4_E7 | reverse complement strand
GTCTGAAGAACTGCCGGATCACTGTCGAAAAACTAAATCAAGGTAAAGCTCCATGCCAGCCTTTGGGCTGGCATATCTTTTTGGGGAGGACCAGTTATTTACCATATACTTCTCTTCTGTGCCTGTTCGCACCTGCATCACATACCACATTGGATATCTTACCTCCGTATTTTGGGTATGCTTCGCCATTCTGCCTGTATTTCAAGACAGATTCTCTTCAAGATATGTAAATCAATATCCTTAAACGCGGCAAAGCGACGATTCAAAGACTATAGACTGTTGATGCTCTTTTAAAATAGCATTTTATAGATCTTATTGCCTGTCGTCAGGTTGCTCTGTATACTGTCATTATCCTACAGAAAGAAAAAATCTCAGAGCACCCTCTTGG
>NZ_JBQKLL010000152.1:0-432 GCF_052116245.1 Blautia sp. Sow4_E7 | reverse complement strand
TGGATAACCAAACAAAGGAATGTCCAAAATCAGGGATATCACTTTTGTGTAGGTGTCTAAAAAATAGGCACTACACTAATTCAAAATGTCCTTGACAAGGGATACAGTTTAGTTCACTACCTATTTACTTCCATTTTTCTTCCAGTCTTTTTTATATGTATTTCTTCCATCTTCGCCTCCACTTTTTCTGGTCTTGTAAATGCCCATAGCATAGTAGCATATAAACGAATTGCTTTTTTCCGATTCCTGTAATATGTCGTACTTGGCATATCATCCAGCATCAACATCACATCATCATTTGTATTCCCGGACTCAAAATACCGTATGCGATGAATAACCCACCGTTTAGACAGTTTCCTTTTTTCATGAGATAATTCTCTCATGGAGTGGAGTTTATATACATCTTCTATGTTACTTTACTATTCGGACCAT
>NZ_JBQKLL010000151.1:0-438 GCF_052116245.1 Blautia sp. Sow4_E7 | reverse complement strand
CTGTGGTGTTTTTCGTGAAAAGTGTGAAACACACTTTTTACACTTTTCACACCATTATCTCATCTTTTGGAGACGCAAGGAAGTTGACTGGTTATTCACCATTTACGAAGAGAACATCCGCTGCCAATGTCAGCGGCTCATAAGCAGCGATATACTGAAACGCTGCTTTATTCCCTACTATCAACAGAAGAAACGATTTCAAGGCAAATGGCATATCCAGGAAAGAATCCTCTTTCCCGGGTATGTCTTTTTAATTGCCGAAAATCTGGAACAGCCGGCTGAAAACCTGAGAAAAGTCACAGGAATGACCCGGCTTCTGGGAACAGGGTAAGCGCCAAATATTCCTGCGGATTTTCTAATCTTCTGGATTCCTCTATAATTGTAGATGAAAGATATTTAGACTATTTCACTACAATCATGGAGGATAGGTTATGGCAA
>NZ_JBQKLL010000150.1:0-444 GCF_052116245.1 Blautia sp. Sow4_E7 | reverse complement strand
ATGTCCCCTGACGAATTCGAAAAACTGTATGAAAGGGTGAATGTTCTGCCGGCTGCTTAGCTGGCGGAACCTCTCATTTTAATCTGTACTAAATCTTGACATAAGACCATTTAAATACCTATCCAGAATAGAAATTAACTTTTGTTCATCTTCCTTGGGATAGCTAAAATCACCCAAATGTGAATTTCCTTCTGTAGATTGAATATCTATTCCATATTTCTCGCCAATCTCTTTAACCATCAACTTAATATCTCTATGTTCAGCCAGTTTTTGAATAGCTTTATTTTCATCCTCAGATTTCTGATAATCGACTATAGAAAAATTATTATACATTGATATTGTCAATATTGGTTGACACATTTATCTCAAAGATATCACTGCCTATGCAGCCAGTCCCAGAGATTCGTAGTATCTCTGGCGCTTGATCATCGGAGGAAGCCCACC
>NZ_JBQKLL010000149.1:0-461 GCF_052116245.1 Blautia sp. Sow4_E7 | reverse complement strand
TATATCAGGTTCATCAGGGATACCGTTTTCCACAAGTACTTCTGCTTCATTCAGGACACACATGTTGTCAAGAGAAAACGACAGTTGTCCTATGACCTGTTTGTCAGTTTCCGTTCTTTTTCCAAAACGATGCTGTGTCAGAATTGCAACCTGTTCCTGAAGATCTTCAATCTGATGGATCAGCCTTTCATTCTGATCCTGGATCTTCTGGTTCTGTGCAGATAAGATCGTAAAGCTTTCGCTCATCTGCATGTACAGCATTACTATAGCATTCTTCGGCATCTTATTCAGTTCGTCCAGTGTTAAAGTAATGTTTTCCATGGACTCATTGTACCACAAATGACACTGAAAAACCGCTTATTTCAAACATTTCAGGGAGATTTTGATAACTTATGAAATTTTCAATGTACAATATAAAACCGAACTAATAAAGCTCTGGTTTCACCTTGTGTATTACTCTT
>NZ_JBQKLL010000148.1:0-464 GCF_052116245.1 Blautia sp. Sow4_E7 | reverse complement strand
CGGGCTTGCCAGTCCATGAACAGACGGTTATAATGACCATAAATCTATAGAAAGAAAAAGAGCATTCCCTTTATGATGTCGTGTTACCAGCACGTCATCAGGAATGCTCCACTCACTAAACATGGTTATTATAAAACATTACCGATTAGAACGCAAGGATAACTCTGATTTTTTTATGTAAGGAGCAGGGAAAAATCCCATTGTCCATGGTGTGAGGGCAGATTTCAGGTGATCGGCAGCCGTAAAAGGATATTGCGAAGACAGGATGCCTCTGTCGTCCATCTGATTATTCGGAGACTGAAATGTACAGACTGTGGGCGGATCAGTCATGAGCTTCCTGAGTAACCGCCAACTAATAATGCGGTCAGATATAAAATTACCCCAGCCCTTTGCGAGTTGGAGTAATTCACTATAATTCACATGCGATTTTTGATAGATTGGAGTTTTTCACTCCAGGGTGCAAG
>NZ_JBQKLL010000147.1:0-465 GCF_052116245.1 Blautia sp. Sow4_E7 | reverse complement strand
TTTAGCCTTAGGGGGTGGTCCCCCTGACTTCCCACAAGGTTTCTCGTGTCTCGTGGTACTCTGGATCCTGCTCAGTCTCATCAGCTTTCACGTACGGGGCTTTCACCCTCTCTGGCCGGCTTTCCCAAAACCGTTCTGTTAGCTTCCAAGAATCATTAATGCAGTCCGTAACCCCGGAATGCACGCATTCCGGTTTAGGCTCTTCCGCGTTCGCTCGCCGCTACTTGCAGAATCGAGTTTTCTTTCTTTTCCTCCGGGTACTTAGATGTTTCAGTTCCCCGGGTTCCCTTCCATACGTTATGGATTGGCGTATGGATGACGGAGGTGTGCTCCGCCGGGTTTCCCCATTCAGAGATCTCCGGATCAAAGGATATTTGCTCCTCCCCGAAGCTTATCGCAGCTTATCACGTCTTTCTTCGGCTCTTAGTGCCAAGGCATCCGCCCTGTGCCCTTATTGCTTGACCT
>NZ_JBQKLL010000146.1:0-469 GCF_052116245.1 Blautia sp. Sow4_E7 | reverse complement strand
GACGGAATTTCTGTCCGCCAGAGACTTTTATTTAAATTTCTGGCGGACATTTTTCTATAATTCTTTAAGATGTACTAATGCACAGGCAACTGTGGCAGCATCTACCTTCTTTAAATGTCGTGACAGACGCTCCCGGTTCCAGAAGATATCCGAATAATCCGACAGTTCACATCCGATGTCATGATTGGGAATACAGATATAATTCCCATAACAATGCCTGCCAACTATTACATGGAAATAAGTTCCGCGCCCGCTTATCCCGGCTTCAATCGTACTGCCATCCCGATGAAGAAGCTGTATCTCACCCTGCCATGTCTGTTTTTGCTTTCCAGATTGATAAACACATGTATATTCCATGGCCGCCTCCTTAACTGAATTCACATTCAAGTACAAGCTTGACGGCATGGTCATCGATCAGGCGCAGACGTGACTGGCTTCCGTAGAGAAGGAGACTGGTGCATACTTTATC
>NZ_JBQKLL010000145.1:0-492 GCF_052116245.1 Blautia sp. Sow4_E7 | reverse complement strand
ATGGATGCTCTTTTTTCATTCACTTGATAGGTGAAAAGCAATATTCAGCAAAATACAGTAACTATATGGCTTTCAGCCACTTTCACGGCTGTGCCGTGAATAATATAGGTTAAAGAAAATTTGATAAAGCTATTGTTGCTTCAAAAATAGGAGAGAAAAAAGGTGTTGTTGTGATAGCGATGAAAATTCTAGCGTGATTTATTGGAAAAATATAGAAAATTTTGTAAAAAGTGCTTGACTTCTACTTGCGGCAGTGGTAAAATAAACAAGCTGTCGCAAGGAATTGCTTCTGAAATACTGAAAAATAAATTAGTTTTCAGAAAACTTAAATTAACTGTTGACAATCGACTGAACTTATGGTAAAGTAATCAAGTCGCTAGGACAGAACGACAGAAACAAACAACTTTAGATACGGTCTGAAAGATCTCAAAAACTTTTGAAAAAAGTGCTTGACAAGATCTGGAAGATATGATAAAGTGAACAAGCTGTCGC
>NZ_JBQKLL010000144.1:0-493 GCF_052116245.1 Blautia sp. Sow4_E7 | reverse complement strand
TCTCGCAGCTGGATGTCTTTTGCACTGGAAGCCATCGTTCTCTCCTTGGATTTGATACCTTTATTATACCAGAAATGCAGCCATTCCTAAAGGAAAACAAGCGCTGAAAAACGCTGAATTTATAAGGAAATCTGCCATTTTTCTGTGCAGGATTTTTACCGGGATCCAAATGCTTTTTTACTCTGCTTTGAGTGCTTTTGGCTGGTCGATATCAATTCCTGACATCAGCCAGTCGAACTCCCGCCAGGAAAGATTCCGGACTTCCGACTGCTTCCTTGGCCATTGATACCCGCCCCGGACAGACAACCGTTTATAGATCAGGACAAAACCATCCGGTTCACGGAACAGAGCTTTGATCCTATCCCGTCTTCTTCCACAGAAGAGGAAGAGCGCACTGGATGTCGGATCCATCTTAAGCTGATCTTCGATAATGGCACAGAGACCATCGATCGATTTGCGCATATCTGTATAGCCGCAGACAATGTAGATTTTT
>NZ_JBQKLL010000143.1:0-495 GCF_052116245.1 Blautia sp. Sow4_E7 | reverse complement strand
ATGGTCCGAATAGTAAAGTAACATAGAAGATGTATATAAACTCCACTCCATGAGAGAATTATCTCATGAAAAAAGGAAACTGTCTAAACGGTGGGTTATTCATCGCATACTTACTCTTTTCTGTTCAATGGAAAGTCCTTCCATCAGCCATCGGTACTGTTGAGGGGTAAGGTCTCTGGCTTCTTTTTCATTCCTTGGCCATTGAAGTTTGCCATCCGTAAATCTCTTATAGCATAGAAGCCAGCCATCGCCTTCGTAGAGCAAGACTTTCATTCGGTCATTTCTGCGTCCACAGAACAGAAAAATGGATCCTGCTTCGGTTGGATCCAGGCCAAATGTTCCGGTAACAATAGCGATCAATCCATCAATTCCTTTCCGGAGATCCGTATATCCGGTACATAAATAAACATGTTGAAAGCCGGAAGCGTCATTGAGCATGATGTATGATTTCCATCATTCTGGATATCAGTTCTGATGGTGAATTTTCGTTCACAC
>NZ_JBQKLL010000142.1:0-498 GCF_052116245.1 Blautia sp. Sow4_E7 | reverse complement strand
ATCGCTAGTAATCGCGGATCAGAATGCCGCGGTGAATACGTTCCCGGGTCTTGTACACACCGCCCGTCACACCATGGGAGTCAGTAACGCCCGAAGTCAGTGACCTAACCGTAAGGAAGGAGCTGCCGAAGGCGGGACCGATGACTGGGGTGAAGTCGTAACAAGGTAGCCGTATCGGAAGGTGCGGCTGGATCACCTCCTTTCTAAGGAAGAAGTAGAAAATCGAAATGTGTTTTACTGTTGAGTTATCAAGGAGATAACAACTAAATATCATATTTCTGGTGTCGATGCGCCCCGGGGAAACACCCGTTCCCATCCCGAACACGACGGTTAAGACCGGGGAGGCCGATGGTACTGCATTGGAGACGATGTGGGAGAGCAGGTGGGCGCCAGATTATGGGGATGTAGCTCAGTTGGGAGAGCACCTGCCTTGCAAGCAGGGGGTCGAGAGTTCGAATCTCTTCATCTCCACTGAAATCGAAAGATTTCAAAATGGGC
>NZ_JBQKLL010000141.1:0-503 GCF_052116245.1 Blautia sp. Sow4_E7 | reverse complement strand
TATAGAAAAAGTCGTTATCCGCAGAAAAAGATCCAAAGGAAAACGAGAACTGAATCTTCAGGACATCGAAGTTGAAGTGATCAACCACGATTGTTCCGAGGAAGAATTACAGAAACACTTTCCAAAAGGATGGCATTCCATGGAAGATGAAGTATATAAAGAACTTCAGTATATTCCAGCCAGATTTAAAGTATTGGAACATCATATCAAAGTATATGCCGGGAATTCTGATTGCGGCAGTTTTTTGCGTGCAAGAGCACCGGAACGTCTGTTGGCGCATAGCATTCTTACCCCAGAACTGGCAGCTGCCGTGTTTAATGCAAAGTATGTAAATGCTGTACCTTTGAACCGTCTTTCTGAAGAGTTCCTTCGAAATGACGTCAACATTCCCAGGCAGGACATGGCAGGATGGATGATACGTCTCAGCGAGTATTATCTGCAGCCGGTTCATGATATGATGAAAGCAGAGATCATGAAATCCCATCATATCCATTGTGATGAAA
>NZ_JBQKLL010000140.1:0-510 GCF_052116245.1 Blautia sp. Sow4_E7 | reverse complement strand
ATCTCCGGATCAAAGGATATTTGCTCCTCCCCGAAGCTTATCGCAGCTTATCACGTCTTTCTTCGGCTCTTAGTGCCAAGGCATCCGCCCTGTGCCCTTATTGCTTGACCTTTCGCTCATCACCCTAGCGTAGGTGATGCGGTCTTTTGATTCTCATTGTTGATCTTAGTCTGTTCTCACAGACTAAATCGATGTCTTCCTATCTTACGTTTTAACGTTTGTATCAAGGATATTTGATTAACTTTAATCAAATTTACATGTATGCAGTTTTCAAGGTACAATCATAGGCTTAATCACTTAACCTCACGGCTAATAATTAGTTAAGCCTATGGGCTTAAGTGGACTCGAACCACCGACCTCACGCTTATCAGGCGTGCGCTCTAACCAGCTGAGCTATAAGCCCATTTTGAAATCTTTCGATTTCAGTGGAGATGAAGAGATTCGAACTCTCGACCCCCTGCTTGCAAGGCAGGTGCTCTCCCAACTGAGCTACATCCCCATAATCTGGCG
>NZ_JBQKLL010000139.1:0-518 GCF_052116245.1 Blautia sp. Sow4_E7 | reverse complement strand
GTAAATGGTGAATAACCAGTCAACTTCCTTGCGTCTCCAAAAGATGAGATAATGGTGTGAAAAGTGTAAAAAGTGTGTTTCACACTTTTCACGAAAAACACCACAGGAGGTACTGATCATGAACACCAAGTTAGCCACCAGCCAAATCCGATTGAATGAATGGGCTGCAATTATAAAAGATTGCAAATCCAGTGGCCAGAAAGTTGATATTTATTGTGAACAGCACGGGTTATCCAGAGATGCCTACTATTATTGGCTGCGTAAAGTAAAAGAAGCAGCTTTAATACAAACTGGTTTTGTGGAACTTCCTGCTCTGACATCAGAACAGTCATCAGCCAAAACAATCAAAAAAGGAACCTCTGCATTTGAAACCCAGATGATCATAAGAATAAATGAGATAGAACTCTGTGTGAACGAAAATTCACCATCAGAACTGATATCCAGAATGATGGAAATCATACATCATGCTCAATGACGCTTCCGGCTTTCAACATGTTTATTTATGTACCGGATATACG
>NZ_JBQKLL010000138.1:0-523 GCF_052116245.1 Blautia sp. Sow4_E7 | reverse complement strand
CTGGGGAGGGAAACTCCCCAGTCTGCTAACATAAACAAAGACAGAAAACTGAACAATCTACTGACAGGCGATGAAATCACATCAGTGACAGCTCATGAAGTCACTAACAACTTATGTAGAAATAATATGATGAAAAAACGATAACATGAACCAGATAACAAAGTGATAACATCATTTGGTATAGTCCATAAAAATGAGATAGTTGGACAAAAATAAAACCCAATAGAGCCAAATCACCTATACAAAATTGTATAGAACTAATTTCAAATTTGCGAGTTTGAATAGAAGTCAAATCCTCGGAAAAGCCTGTATTTATGGGCTTTCCCGGGGATTTATTTTTGTCTCTGGAGTGCAAATGGAGTTAAAAAATATTTTTTTTACTAGCCGGATTTTTTGAATAAGCAAGGTTTTCCGTATATGGTAAATAACTGGTCCTCCCCAAAAAGATATGCCAGCCCAAAGGCTGGCATGGAGCTTTACCTTGATTTAGTTTTTCGACAGTGATCCGGCAGTTCTTCAGACC
>NZ_JBQKLL010000137.1:0-530 GCF_052116245.1 Blautia sp. Sow4_E7 | reverse complement strand
GAAACAGAAGCCCCGGCAGGCTATGTAACCCCGGCTGGAACAGCTGCCAAGACAGAGACAGTAGTTGTAGAAGCAGGCCAGGCATCCGTTGTATTGTATACGATCAATGTAAGCAATACGAAGGAAAACGAAGGAAAGCTGAAACTGGTAAAAACCGGAACTGACGGTAAAAAGCTTGCAGGAGCAGAGTTCGACTTATACCGTGTGGAAGATGGAAAAGCGGACACTAGGATCAATAAGGTGCCGTTAGTAACAGATGAAAACGGAACCATTGAGATCAGTGTAGACCCAGGAAGCTATTACTTCGAAGAGACAAAAGCCCCGGCAGGCTATGTAACACCGAGCGGAGCAGCAGCAAGGACTGAGATCAAGACAGTAGAGGCTGGTCAGACAGAAGTAAAAACTTATACTTTCGAAATGAGCAATACAGAAGAAAGTAAAGGAAAACTGGAACTGGTCAAGACAGGAGCAGAGGGAAAAGCCCTTGAGGGAGCAAAATTCGACCTGTATAAAGTTGGGAATCCGGATGA
>NZ_JBQKLL010000136.1:0-534 GCF_052116245.1 Blautia sp. Sow4_E7 | reverse complement strand
CGGTAGCGGTCGGCAATGTCTTCTTCTTTCGTCTCGTTGACAAGCTCCCTCATCAGTCGGTCCATCTGTCACACCTTCTTTACATAATCCAGGCAGATCCATCCGATTCCGTACTTCAGACGTCCCCATCCATTCTTTACTTCCACGATGGTATACTTCTTCTTTTCCTCATCCTTCTCAGCAATGTGTCCGCTGGTGTCGTACTTCTTCGCCGGTCCCTTGCGGATCCACAGCCAGTCACAGGTCGTATTGATCAGGAACGGAACTTTCCATTCGTCTTCCGCCGCGGATGGCTTCGGTGTGGAGCCAGAGCCTGAGGCGTTGTACCTGGTCAGGTTCCATTTTTCGATGATGTTCACCAGTTTGGAGACGTACTTGGTGTCCGTCGCGTATCCGCCATCCTTGATGATCTGGGCTGCTTTTCTGTAGTCCTTCTCGCCTGCCAGCCCTGCGTATCTCTGTTTCTTGCCGTTGGCTGCGTTCAGAAGGTACGCGGAGTGATCGGCAATGGATTCCTCGATACAGCCGTAGCGG
>NZ_JBQKLL010000135.1:0-621 GCF_052116245.1 Blautia sp. Sow4_E7 | reverse complement strand
TGGTCCGAATAGTAAAGTAACATAGAAGATGTATATAAACTCCACTCCATGAGAGAATTATCTCATGAAAAAAGGAAACTGTCTAAACGGTGGGTTATTCATCGCATACAATATATCTATGCTATATGGAGTTGTCAAAACGATGGTTGAATACGAAGACCAAAAAGAAAAAAAGCAGGGGAGTTAAAGTGAATAGGGCGGCGTAACTGCTGCCCATTTCCTTTATTAGGCAATATGGAAAAGAGGTGCGAGAAATGGCGCGAGCGAAGAGAGTAGATAATAGAGGGCGTGTGTTACGAAATGGCGAAAGCCAGAACAAGAAAGACGGAAGATATTGCTATAGATGGACTGAACCAGTAACAGGGAAAAGAGGCACTGTATACGCGCTTTCCCTGGTGGAATTGAGAGAAAAGGAACAGCAAATACAAAAGGATATTCAAGACGGTATCAATACCAATTCTGCAAATATGACGCTGAATCAGCTATTTAACATATATATGGACGGTAAAGTAAACTGTATCCCTTGTCAAGGACATTTTGAATTAGTGTAGTGCCTATTTTTTAGACACCTACACAAAAGTGATATCCCTGATTTTGGACATTCCTTTGTTTGGTTATCCA
>NZ_JBQKLL010000134.1:0-627 GCF_052116245.1 Blautia sp. Sow4_E7 | reverse complement strand
AAAAGGGTTCACATGGGAACGGTGTTTAAGAACAGGGTCACGTCTTGTGTGGGTGTCCGAAAAAAGGGTACTACACTAATTCGTGTGTCCACTGTTATGGGTACATTATAGGAGGCGGTTGCATTACTTCCAGAGGATAAAGAACAGGCAGTCCGGGAATACTGTGATGCCATTTTTGATAGTGGTGCAGATGCTGAGCAGCTCTTTTACCGATTGGGGTTGAGGGATGGGATTCGGTTACAAAAGATTATTAAAAATATTCTTAAGGAACTATCTTAGCATCTGAAAATACAATCAAAGGCGATATAACATGAGTAGAAATATGGAATAAAAGAGAATAGTGAGTAATTCAAAGGGCATCAACCGTAAAAAAGTTGGTGCCTTTTTTGCTACCCCCAATGGGCACTGTCTGAAATCACTGGTCGGTGCCTGTTTTTTTGTATTTGAAAAAATACAAAAAAATTTTTAAAACAGGTCAACTTTTACCCTTCCCAGTCCTGTATTAGTAGAAGGATAGTATGCGATGAATAACCCACCGTTTAGACAGTTTCCTTTTTTCATGAGATAATTCTCTCATGGAGTGGAGTTTATATACATCTTCTATGTTACTTTACTATTCGGACCATT
>NZ_JBQKLL010000133.1:0-694 GCF_052116245.1 Blautia sp. Sow4_E7 | reverse complement strand
AAAAAGGGTTCACATGGGAACGGTGTTTAAGAACAGGGTCACGTCTTGTGTGGGTGTCCGAAAAAAGGGTACTACACTAATTCGTGTGTCCACTGTTATGGGTACATTATATATCTCATAAGAAAACTAAAACAAAGAAATATATGTTTAAGAATCTTATATGGAATGAAAAAGTGTGGACAGGTGACTTATGCAAAACAGTTGAGTGCTGCACTGGAACAAGAAGGAGTAGAGCTAACGCTTTGAGAACAATAGTGAACACGATACACTCGTGTCTCTGACGTTAAAACCAGTGTTTTAGAGGGCTGGGAGAGGGCTACCCAATTTTATCGACGAACCGACCTCTGGCCTTGACCCCGAAAGCGCTCAGAATGTAAATTCTCTGATTCAGGAGCAGGCTGCTGAAGGAATCACAGTATTTCTCTGTACGCATCAGCTTCGGTATGCACAGGAAATCTGTACGACATATGGACTTATGAATAAGGGACACTTATTTGCCACAGGAGATATTACAGAACTGCGATCTATGGTCTGCCAGAATACTAAGGTACGGATAAAAGCAAGCCGTATGCCAAAGGACATGATATATCGTAAGCGATGAATAACCACCCGTGTACGACTCCCAGGAGACCTCAGATAGGAAGGTCCCCTCGATTTTCAGGTAGTATTTTTTCTGTATCTGTTATTCCTGAAC
>NZ_JBQKLL010000132.1:0-742 GCF_052116245.1 Blautia sp. Sow4_E7 | reverse complement strand
TCCTGTGGTGTTTTTCGTGAAAAGTGTGAAACACACTTTTTACACTTTTCACACCATTATCTCATCTTTTGGAGACGCAAGGAAGTTGACTGGTTATTCACCATTTACGAAAAAGCTGCTATTCCATTTTGCTTTAACATTTCTACAAGTTGTTCTGTCTCTACTATATTCTGTGCATTATAAATTTTTGTCCATTCTACCTTAGAATAGAGAAGTTTCCTTTTCTCCTGAACATTTGACGAATTCTGGTTTCTTTTTCGATTAATAAATGCCAAGAGCCTAAGAACAATAAATGCCACAATAGTAATACCAATCAGAAATCCCAATGCTAATCGTGTTACCTGTGTTTCTGTAGCTCCCATTCTAAATAAACATATGCCATAGATGACTGTAAAAATTCCTGCACATATCACACTGGTGAGAAAATCTCGCCATATAGTAGCACTTTTTGGCAAACATTTATCCCATATTCCATTATACACCATAATAGAGGCATACAGAATTCCTCCTACTAAAGCAGTTGCTGTCTCTCCTAAAACCAAGCGAATATCCACCGTTAATAACATCTGAATAATAATTGCTAACACACTAATCACAAACATTGATGCAAATGCAAGATTTCCAGCCTTTAATATAATGTACCCATAACAGTGGACACACGAATTAGTGTAGTACCCTTTTTTCGGACACCCACACAAGACGTGACCCTGTTCTTAAACACCGTTCCCATGTGAACCCTTTT
>NZ_JBQKLL010000131.1:0-793 GCF_052116245.1 Blautia sp. Sow4_E7 | reverse complement strand
TCGTGGTCGTATTTACGTTGGGTACGTGACATTGAGAGTTCCTCCTTATTCTCTTTATTATACATGAATTCTTTGAGAATAAGGTGTCAACTTTATTTATACAACATCACAACAATATAATCTGTTGTACGATTTCTGACGATGTTAGATTACGAACAAAGCCATTTCGCCCGGACTCACAAAAAATACAACCAACAGGACAACCGACTTGTGTGCTCACGCAAACAGTTCCACCATCTCGCCGCTTGATAAAAACCGTTTCAATGTATTTGTTGTCTTTCAGTTCGTAAACATACTTTTCAGTATCACTGCTTTTGCAAATATTTTTTACCAACATTGATAGATTTTTTTTGCGTGGTAATTGCTTATATAATTCTTCATATAAGGCTTTTGCTTCATTCTCGCCAATAACTTCCGACATTTCTTTGTAAGTAAATCCGTATGGATCATTCCGTACTTCCGCAGGCGTATATTTAGGTAAACGTTTCATTTTTATATCCTTTCTTCTAAATAATAAAAGTTTGTTTTTCTGTATTTTTGATTACAATCTCTAATTTTTCTACATCAATGATATGCGTCAATTTGCATTTAGGGCAGAAAAGAGGAAAATCTTTTAATACAGTATTATGAAATACTTGAACTCTCGTCTTTCCGTTACAAATCGGACATTTTATCCAATATTTTGGCTCTACTCCAAAAGTAGTGGATAAGTACCTTTTGTGATATACTTGTCACGGGGTGATGAAACAGGTGGAAAAAAACTTCACAGCGATGATTGCAGGTTCTCTCAATC
>NZ_JBQKLL010000130.1:0-844 GCF_052116245.1 Blautia sp. Sow4_E7 | reverse complement strand
AGACCATGAAAGAGATCGAGGTAAACGTTGCATACCGCTGGTTTCTTGGACTGGACATGCTAGATCCGATACCTCATTTTTCTACATTTGGAAAGAATTATACCCGCCGTTTCAAAGACACAGACCTTTTTGAGCAGATCTTTTCAAAGATATTGGAAGACTGTATGAAATATAATCTTGTAAATACAGGACAGATCTTCGTGGATGCAACACATGTAAAAGCCTGTGCAAACAGTAAAAAAATGCGGAAAAGAGTTGCACATGAACAGGCGCTCTGGTATGAAGAAGAATTAAATAAAGAGATTGAAGAAGACCGCCTGGCACATGGAAAGAAACCATTAAAGAAAAAAGATGATAATCAGCCACCGGCATCCGGTGGAAATGGAAACAATAAAGATTCCAAAGAAGAGAAAATTCCTGAAGATGTAAAAACGCAGAAATGCAGTACCAGTGATCCGGAAAGTGGATGGTTTCGAAAAGGAGAACATAAACATGTTTTTGCATATGCAGTAGAAACTGCCTGTGATAAACATGGCTGGATCCTTGGATATACAGTACATCCTGGTAATGAGCATGACAGTCGTACTTTTAAAGCATTATATGATAAGATATCTAAACTGAATCCGCAGATGGTGGTTGCAGATGCAGGATATAAAACTCCGGCAATCGCCCATCAGCTGTTGGAAGATGGAATTCAACCACTTTTTCCGTATACCCGTCCCAAGACCAAAGAAGGCTTTTTCGGGAAACACGAATTCGCATATGATGAATACTATGATTGTTATATATGTCCGGGAGCACATATATTGACATACAGTACAACAAACAGAAGTGGATATAAAGA
>NZ_JBQKLL010000129.1:0-869 GCF_052116245.1 Blautia sp. Sow4_E7 | reverse complement strand
CTTTGCGAGTTGGAGTAATTCACTATAATTCACATGCGATTTTTGATAGATTGGAGTTTTTCACTCCAGGGTGCAAGTTCTGCGAGCTGATCATCGGTCATCTCTTTCGTTGGCCGACGTTCCAGCAGAAATTTCAGATATCCGTAAATGTTCAGGTCGTGCGCCTTTGCCATCTCAACCATTGTATAGACTACAGCACTGGCATTGGCTCCTTCTACAGAATCACTGAACAGCCAGTTCTTCCGGCCAACTGCAAACGGACGGATTGCGTTCTCGCTTAGATTGTTTGTGAAACTACAGCGGCCATCCTCCAGATAGGTCTCCGCTGTTTCCCGCCGGTTAAGGACATAATTCACCGCTTTATCCATGCGGGTATTCCGGACTGGCTTTTGTTGCTCAAGCCACGACCAGAAAGCCTCCAGAACAGGTTTTTCCTTCTCGAGACGCAGTTGCTTCCGTTTTTCATAATCACCAGGATATTTTTTGTTAATGGAATCCTCTATGGCAAACAGGCGGTTACAGTACTGGACTCCCTGTACTGCCGGCTGGCTGTAATCATACTGTTTCCCTTTGGGAACGGCGTCGATAAAGTACCGGCGGATGTGTGCCCAGCAGGAACATCGCTTGATATCCGGCAGACTGTTGTAGCCCTGATAGCCATCCGTTTCCAGATATCCGTGATAGCCTTCCAGAAACTCCTTTGCATGGCTGCCGCTCCTGGTTGGAGAATAGCCATATAGGATAATGGCAGGAAGTCCGTCTTCGCCGCTGCGGAACAGCCACATGAAGGATTGCGTCTGTGCCCGGCGCTCTTCTTCCTTCAATACCTGGACTCTGGTCTCATCTGCCATTGCGAAGCTGCGCTTCAG
>NZ_JBQKLL010000128.1:0-904 GCF_052116245.1 Blautia sp. Sow4_E7 | reverse complement strand
GTATATGGTAAATAACTGGTCCTCCCCAAAAAGATATGCCAGCCCAAAGGCTGGCATGGAGCTTTACCTTGATTTAGTTTTTCGACAGTGATCCGGCAGTTCTTCAGACCATGGCATTAAAGTTCTTAATACCTCTGTCGGAACATCGTTACGAGGATACTTCACAAGTTCTTTCAACAGATAGCAGAAGTACTCATATGGCTTCAGACGGTTTGCCTTTGCACTTTCTGCAATACTGTATAAAAGAGCACTCGCTTTGGCTCCTTTTGTAGAATCTATGATGTGCCAGGAATGTTTTCCAACGCAGAAGGACTTGATACTTCGTTCCGCATCGTTGTTGTCCAGCGGAAGAAGTGGATCTTCCAGGAATCTTCGGAGATATACTTCCTGATTGATCGAATAATTGATTGCCTCTTTTAGCTTGGAGCTTGCGTTTGATTTCCCTTGCAACGTTTTCAGCCACGCAAAATAAGCATCAACAAGAGGCTTTACAGATCGCTGTCTGTTATCTAATCTCTCTTTTGCTGATGATTCTTTATACATGTTGTCCAGATGATACATGGCATCGATCCGTTTAACTGCTTCGGCAGCAACTGCCTGTCCTGGACTGAGCGGTGTATTCTTCTTCACGCTTTTTATGATCTCTGCGAATTTTCGCCTTGCATGCGCATAACATCCGGCGACCTTAATCCTGTCACTTTTTTTCATTAGTGTATGATACGGCTGGTAACCGTCTGTTACGAGCGTCCCTTGATATCCGGATAGATATTTTTCCAGAACTTCGCCGCTTCTTCCACCCAGATATTCATATAAGAAGAGTGGATGGGTATCGTTTCCTCGGGGCGAATGGAACACCCACATATATTCCTTACTGTGCTGAGGCATGATAAATGGTGTTTCATCA
>NZ_JBQKLL010000127.1:0-947 GCF_052116245.1 Blautia sp. Sow4_E7 | reverse complement strand
TGCAAATTCCGGCTCATCTGACCACGCATTCCGCTAAGAGCTGATCAGTCTTTCCGGATGTAACTGAACGCGTTTCCGCTTCAGCTGATCAATAAGTTTTCAACGTGTTATAGTTCTTTCGTAGTCATCAAATGATTGCGAAAGGAGGCATAACTATGCAAGACTACAACACGATTATCGGCTCCATCCAGATGCGTTTGAATGGATGCCAGACCAGGTCCGTTATGGACCGTTACAAGATTGGCTCAGGTACATTAAATCTGATCATGAGTCGATACCATGCCAACGGAATCCCAATCGAGGAACTCCGAATGATGGCACCTAAGGAAGTTGAGAACCTTTTCTATCCGCAGAAAAATCTACAGAGGAAAGATGTCCCACTTCCAGATTTCCAGTATTACTATGACAGAATCCATGCACCAGGGAGCCGCATGAACATTTCGTTCTGTTGGCTGGATTATAAAGAAAAGAATCCTGATGGTTATGAGAAGTCACAGTTTTACGAATACTTCAACCGATTCATAGCAGAAAACTATGGTGGCCAGAAGGTATCAATGGCCGTAAACCGAATCCCGGGTGAAAAGATGTATATCGACTGGGTCGGTGATCAGCCGGAACTGTTAACAGATACCGAAACGGGCGAGATCAAAAAAGTCCATATCTTTGCGACCACTCTTGGAGTCAGCAGCCTGATCTATGCAGAAGCTTTTCCAAATGAGAAGCTCCCATGTTTTATAGAAGGCTGTGCCCATGCTGTTTCATTTTATGGTGCTGTTACGAAATACTTTGTGCCCGATAACCTGCGAACTGCTGTAACCAAGCACACAAAGGATGAACTTATCCTGCAGTCTACATTTGCAGATCTGGAAGATTTCTATGAAACTATAGTTCTTCCACCACCCGCTAGAAAGCCGAAAGGTTATCGGCGAAAAAGTGTTATCGGCAAT
>NZ_JBQKLL010000126.1:0-964 GCF_052116245.1 Blautia sp. Sow4_E7 | reverse complement strand
GTCTTCGCCGCTGCGGAACAGCCACATGAAGGATTGCGTCTGTGCCCGGCGCTCTTCTTCCTTCAATACCTGGACTCTGGTCTCATCTGCCATTGCGAAGCTGCGCTTCAGCAGTTCCCGGTGGAAGTAATCATACATTGGCTGAAAGTAATTCCTGGAGCAATAGATGATCCAGTTGGCAAGTGTTGTCCTGCTGATCTGGGCACCATACTGTTTCCAGTCTTTCTCCTGACGGTAAAGGGGAAGTCCATTGGCGTACTTCTGATACATCGTCCATGCAACGGTGGATGCGGTCGCCGGGCCTTTTCCTACCAGGGCCTGCGGAACCTGAGACTTTACGATCACAGGCTTTTCCGTGTCTCCCAATCCTTCCTTACAGGACGGACATCCATAACTCTGGCTGTAGTATTCGATCACTTTACATGTGGCCGGGATGAATTCCAGCTCACGGCGGACATACTCTTCGCCGATCAGAACCATCTGCGTACCGCAGACCGGGCAGACCTGCTCTTCATCCGGAAGAGGGATGACTACTTTTTCAACCTTCAGGCCTTTAAAAAGATCCTCATGGGTTGCTTTCTTCTTGCGGGTATGCTCCCGGATCACGGTCTCTTCTTCCAACAGGGAAGGATCCTGTTCCACTTCCGCTTCATCAAAAAGGTGCTGCTGTCCTGGAATGTCATCGGTCCTTCTTTCGCTGGAAGAACCGAAAAGCTTTTTGGTAAGATAGTCCACCTGTTCCTGAAGGGCTTTTTCGTGGCTGGTTTTTTCGTCAATAACAAGACGGAGAGATTTGATCAGTTCCGTCTGCTCAGAGATCATTGTTTTCAACCCGCTTATGGTGTCCTTCAGCTCTCGCAGCTGGATGTCTTTTGCACTGGAAGCCATCGTTCTCTCCTTGGATTTGATACCTTTATTATACCAGAAATGCAGCCATTCCTAAAGGAAAACAAGCGCTGAAAAA
>NZ_JBQKLL010000125.1:0-974 GCF_052116245.1 Blautia sp. Sow4_E7 | reverse complement strand
CATTTTTCGTCATCATAAAAAACACCGCCCTTCTGATATTTATTATATCAGAAAAGCGGTTCCAACAATAGCAAAACCCTGCAAAAGCAGGGCTTTGTCTACAATCTGAATATGGTATATATACCATATGCTGAATTAAAAGGAAGGGAGGTGTGTGTTACGGAAGAAAAATTCCAAGTTGAATTTTTTGAAACCGATAAAGGAACTAAACCTGCAAAAGAATTTCTTGATAGTTTAGACACCAAAATGCGTGCAAAAGTATTAAGACTTTTAGTACTTGCGGAAAAATATAGAAATATTTTCCTGGCAAGAGAAGCAGAAAAGGATGGTAAGCATGAGTGAATTAAAAAAAAATATTGATGAGCAGCTCAAAGATCCCGAATTCAAAGAAGAATGGGATGACCTTGATCCAGAAATGGAAGTTATACGTGCTATGATTAAGGCAAGAAATTCACAAAATCTTACGCAAAAGGAACTAGCAGAAAAAACCGGTATTGATCAGGCAAATATCAGCAAACTTGAAAACGGAAACATGAATCCATCTTTAAAGCTATTGAAAAGATTAGCTGATGGAATGGGAATGAATTTACGAATTGAATTTGTTCCTAAAAAAAGTAAGGCAATTTAGCATATTTCAACAAAAATTTTGTATTTCTAACCATATCATGTCTGATTGGATAAAAAAGCCTGTTCAGTAGAAACAATGGAGAAAATGGGAATAACGGTGAAAGAGCAGACCTTCCGCACCTCCACAGCAGGTCTGCTTTTGCATCAAAATCTTATTTATTTTTTTATGATTCCAGATGGAGCCGATCCAGCCACAGCCTGAGTTAAAAAATCATAGACGGACTTTCCAGTATTTCTGAGAGTATGAAACTTTTTCTGTAAAATAATGTTTAGAAGGTTCTTCTATGATACAATAAATATCATTAGGAGGGCCTTTTATTATGGCAAGACAAAAGAAACCTGTACAT
>NZ_JBQKLL010000124.1:0-995 GCF_052116245.1 Blautia sp. Sow4_E7 | reverse complement strand
AGTGAAAAACTCCAATCTATCAAAAATCGCATGTGAATTATAGTGAATTACTCCAACTCGCAAAGGGCTGGGGTAATTTTATATCTGACCGCATTATTATTTGGCGGTTACCATCTTACGTTTGGACACAATATTATCTTGCGATAACAAATCTATATTCAGATTGTATTACTCGATAATTGTAGCAACACGGCCTGATCCAACAGTACGTCCACCTTCACGTTTGTGAGGTTCTTAAAATCTCATTATTTTCTGTGATTTTCGTGTCTTTATTGTCCTGTGTTATAGGATTTCTACGCTATATTTCTGTTCTCTTCATTTTTTAGTATCAAAACGGTATCACAGCCAGATTTTCATGAGCTGTCAACTTTCCGGTTGCAGATTCCCACCTTGACTGTTATAATCGAAACATGGGTGCTATCATAACGGTAGGCGGTTAGTCCTTCTCCAGAGGGACTGTGACCCTCTGATTACATAGAAACTCGAAAGAGAATCCACTGGAAAGGAGGGCTAAGCCAATGAGTATTGTGGACTTTATTGCAGTCGTGAGCTTCGGCATCACCTGCTTTTGTGCCGGATACACATTCGGCAAAGATAATAACAAGACACAAAAATAACCGCCCCAGCCTCGCAAACTGAACGGTTATTTTTAATCAATTAAGTATGTGGACTAACCGTCTATCGGTAGCACTCTTTTTCTATAATCATATTAGCACGCATGTGTGAAAATGTCAAAAAATTTCTTCATTCTTGGTTATTAATCTCCTTGATCAACTGTACTGCCTTCTCTGCATCATCGGTTTTCACAAATATATCCACACCATATATTCCAAATCCTGGTGCCCCATGCATTGCAACATTCGCACCTGCTTCCTGAGAAAAAGCGTATATGGTAAATAACTGGTCCTCCCCAAAAAGATATGCCAGCCCAAAGGCTGGCATGGAGCTTTACCTTGATTTAGTTTTTCGACAGTGATCCGGCAGTTCTTCAGACC
>NZ_JBQKLL010000123.1:0-1042 GCF_052116245.1 Blautia sp. Sow4_E7 | reverse complement strand
ATCGCTAGTAATCGCGGATCAGAATGCCGCGGTGAATACGTTCCCGGGTCTTGTACACACCGCCCGTCACACCATGGGAGTCAGTAACGCCCGAAGTCAGTGACCTAACCGAGCGGTTACCGGAATAGGAGTTCGAAGTTTCAGACGCAGGATATATGGTTTCTTACAAAGAACGAACGACGAGCATAGCGGTGGCTATGTGAGGAGAGAGTGATGCAGGAAGAAAGCATATAGACAAGTATGAAACGAAGAAGTTCTATTGCGGTAATCGCTTGGAAGGAGCTGCCGAAGGCGGGACCGATGACTGGGGTGAAGTCGTAACAAGGTAGCCGTATCGGAAGGTGCGGCTGGATCACCTCCTTTCTAGGGAAGAAGTAGAAAATCAAATATGTGTTTTACTGTTGAGTTATCAAGGAAAAAGAGGTAGTTCTGCTACGCAGAACAAGCTTATTTACTAAGCTCGAAAGTACCTCGCTAAGTAAATAATGCTTCCGGTGTCGATGCGCTTGTGGGAAACACCCGTTCCCATCCCGAACACGACGGTTAAGACGCAAGCGGCCGATGGTACTGCATTGGAGACGATGTGGGAGAGCAGGTGGGCGCCGGATTAAAGAAAAAAACAAGCTGTGCTTGTTCATATAGAAACAGACACTGGTAAGTGAGTTCTGTCGGAAACAGAACGGTAAAAGGTAAAGATCGATGGACCGGTGTTAACCCGATCAGCAGGGAAGTGCTGTTATGATAACTGGTTTTACCAGTGATTAGAACTTATAAAAAGTTTTATGAGCTCTAATGACTGATAAAAATTCAGTCAGATATGTACCTTGAAAACTGCATACATGTAAATTTGATTAAACTTTAATCAAATATCCTTGATACAAACGTTAAAACGTAAGATAGGAAGACATCGATTTAGTCTGTGAGAGCAGATTAAGATCAACAATGAGAATCAAAAGACCGCATCACCTACGCTAGGGTGATGAGCGAAAGGTCAAGCAATAAGGGCACAGGGCGGATGCCTTGGCACTAAGAGCCGAAGAAA
>NZ_JBQKLL010000122.1:0-1132 GCF_052116245.1 Blautia sp. Sow4_E7 | reverse complement strand
AGCGGATGTATCAGTTTCTGCGGGCAGAAGTATGAAGTGGAGCTTGGCTTGTCCATGATCCACCGGGACGTAGATGTAGTCTATGATCCCGCGGATATCTCTTCCGTCACCATAGAATGTGAAGGGTTTCCCGCATGCAGTGCCAGGCCGCTTATAGTGACAGGCCATGCCGCCCGGAAACCAGAACTTCCAGAAAGTTACGAGAAAAAAGAACCGGAAAGCTCCCGTATGCTGGATGCTGCAGCCAAAAGGAACGAAGAACGGCAGGCGATCCGCCGCACTGCCATTTCCTTTACAGGAATGAATGC
This sequence comes from Blautia sp. Sow4_E7, assembly GCF_052116245.1. Taxonomy (NCBI): domain Bacteria; kingdom Bacillati; phylum Bacillota; class Clostridia; order Lachnospirales; family Lachnospiraceae; genus Blautia; species Blautia sp. Sow4_E7. Next base: position 824 of record NZ_JBQKLL010000122.1, on the reverse strand, counting down.
GGGAGGTGGGGACAATGTTTGAATCTTTTTATGAAATGACAGCCACTCCCTTTACCCGTGGAATCCCAAGCCATGAACTGTATATGCCTCCGGAACTGGATGAAGTGGAGAACCGTCTGAAATATGTGGCGGAGCGCCAGCTTTTCGCTGTCCTGACCGGTGACTGTGGGACTGGTAAGACCACGATCCTGCGCAGATTTGCGGATGACCTTGATCCAAACAGATATAAATTTTTGTATATATCAGATTCGAAGCTGACACCCAGGAACTTTTACCGGATCCTGCTGTGCCAGATGGGATTTACTCCAAAATATAACCGCGGGGATGCAAAACGCCAGCTTCATGAGGAGATCGAGATCATGAAGGCTGTACATGGGATCCAGCCGGTATGTGTCTGCGATGAATGCCACCTGATGAACCGTGAAATGCTGGAAGAGATAAGATTTCTCTTAAACACGCACCTGGATTCGAAAAGCCCGATGGGATTAATACTTGCAGGACAGACAGAATTATGGAAAAAGCTGCAGCTGCAGGCATATACAGCGATCCGTCAGAGGATCGATGTACAGAGTGTATTAAACCATTATGACCGTTCCCAGACCGGAGCTTATATACGCAGACAGCTGGACTATGCTGGGTGTGGGAGGGATATTTTTACTGACGCAGCCATTGATGCTGTTTACCAGTATACTTCCGGTACAGCCAGGATGATCGATAAAGTATGCACCAGTCTCCTTCTCTACGGAAGCCAGTCACGTCTGCGCCTGATCGATGACCATGCCGTCAAGCTTGTACTTGAATGTGAATTCAGTTAAGGAGGCGGC
>NZ_JBQKLL010000121.1:0-1210 GCF_052116245.1 Blautia sp. Sow4_E7 | reverse complement strand
CCAATAAACGTAGATAATTTATTGATACTCACGTCAGGTACAGAACAATATCTGATGACCTGCAAGAACAAAAAATAAATATTTTACTGACAACTACCTTGACAGTCAGCGTTATGTTTTTCCTAAAAAGCGTGTGATCATCAGTCTTGCACCCAGTGATAAAAAGAAAAGCGGTTCTCATTTTGATCTTGCAATGGCGGTTGGAGTGCTTTGCCAGAACGGAGACATAGGGGTGAAGAACCTGAAAGAATATGGCTTTATCGGAGAACTGTCATTAGATGGAAGGTTAAGAGCCTGCAGAGGGATTCTGCCGATGATCATTGCCGGTCAGAAGAAAGGAATAAAGAAGATTATCGTGCCGGAGGCTAATCTTAAAGAAGCAGGACTGGTGCATGGAGTAGAAATTCTGGGATTTCATGATCTGACAGGCGTGATCCGCTGTCTTGAAGGAAAAACATCAGGGGGAGAAATCCATGTGGGTGAAAAGGAAAAAGGTTCGGAAGAATCAGGGACAGTTCTGGATTTTAAAGAGGTTAAAGGACAGGATGAGCTGATAGAGGCGGTTGTTCTTGCTGCGGCAGGAGGGCACAATATGCTGATGGTCGGGGAGCCCGGATGCGGAAAGACCATGATTGCGCAGAGGATTCCAACGATCCTCCCGGAAATGACAGAGGAAGAATGTCTGGAAGTAACAAAAATATACAGTATTTCCGGTCTGCTTCCCAATGGACATGCCCTGATGAAATACAGACCATTCCGCGCCCCGCATCATAATGCATCATTGAATGCTCTGATTGGCGGTGGTGCCTATGCAATGCCGGGCGAGGTATCACTGGCACATAATGGGGTACTATTCCTGGATGAACTTGCTGAATTTTCAAGGCGGACTCTTGACGCATTACGCCAGCCGATAGAAGATAAAAAAGTATCTATCTCAAGAGTGAACGGTACTCATACGTTTCCTTCCAGTTTTATGTTTATTACAGCTATGAATCCCTGTCCGTGTGGTTATTATCCGGGTGCAAAATGTAAGTGTACGGATTATGAGATTATTAAATACAGGGGAAAGATCTCCGGCCCTATCATGGACCGGATAGATAGTATATGGTAAATAACTGGTCCTCCCCAAAAAGATATGCCAGCCCAAAGGCTGGCATGGAGCTTTACCTTGATTTAGTTTTTCGACAGTGATCCGGCAGTTCTTCAGACC
>NZ_JBQKLL010000120.1:0-1233 GCF_052116245.1 Blautia sp. Sow4_E7 | reverse complement strand
CATACCAGAATCGTAAATGCAAACAGACTTCAGGTACACGCGCTTGCTTATAACATATTTAATTGGTTTAGACGATTGGCGTTATCAGCAAATATGCGAAAACAACGCATTTGCAAATTCCGGCTCATCTGATCATGTATTCCGCTATAAACTGATCAGGCTTTCCGGATGTAACTGAGCGCGTTTCCGCTTCAACTGATCAACAAGTTTTCAACGTGTTATAGTTCTTTCGTAGTCATCAAATGATTGCGAAAGGAGGCATAACTATGCAAGACTACAACACGATTATTGGTGCCATTCAGATGCGTCTGAATGGATGCCAGACAAGGTCCGTTATGGATCGCTATAAGATTGGCTCAGGAACATTAAACCTTATCATGAGCCGATATCATGCCGGAGGCATCCCAATCGAGGAACTTCGGATGATGGCACCTAAGGAAGTCGAGAACCTTTTCTATCCGCAGAAAAATCTGCAGAGAAAAGATGCCCCTCTTCCGGATTTTCAGTATTATTATGACAGAATCCATGACCCAGGAAGCCGCATGAACATTTCATTCTGCTGGCTGGATTATAAAGAAAAGAATCCTGACGGTTATGAAAAGTCACAGTTTTACGAATACTTCAACCGTTTTATAACTGAAAACTATGGTGGTCAGAAGGTATCGATGGCTGTAAACCGAATCCCTGGTGAAAAGATGTACATCGACTGGGTCGGCGATCAGCCGGAACTTTTAACAGACACCGGAACAGGCGAGATCAAAAAGGTCCACATCTTTGCGACTACTCTTGGAGTAAGCAGCCTGATCTATGCAGAAGCTTTTCTAAATGAAAAACTTCCATGTTTTATAGAAGGCTGTGCACATGCAGTTTCTTTTTATGGTGCTGTTGCCAGGTATTTTGTACCGGATAACCTGAAAACTGCAGTAATCAAGCACACAAAGGATGAGCTTATCCTGCAGTCTACATTTGCGGACCTGGAAGACTTCTATGAGACGATTGTCCTTCCACCACCCGCAAGGAAGCCGAAAGGTTATCGGCGAAAAAGTGTTATCGGCAATTCTGCAAATATTCTTCAGAAAACACTAGCAACTAGACATTTTTAGAGTTATTTTTTACTGATAACATTTTTCTTTGTTCTCTCAATTGATATCCTAATTCTGACCACGGCAGTTTTCCGTGGCAGAAAGGAGTATTGAGATGAATGAATTAAAAAAAGTAGTTAATGCAGTTCTT
>NZ_JBQKLL010000119.1:0-1261 GCF_052116245.1 Blautia sp. Sow4_E7 | reverse complement strand
ACCTATCAAGTGAATGAAAAAAGAGCATCCATTTGTGGTAAAATTAAGGTGTTCAAAGTCTTAACAATCCCAAACAAAGGAGCCCTTTATGAGTATTGTAAACACCTTAGCCTTAAAAAGCAATAGACAGATTAAAATAAATTTTGATGGAGGAGATCTCTCCTCCGATGCAGGTCTGCTTCTTATCAAAGAATTCATAAGCAAGCTTGGTATTGATAAGCTTTTAGACAAAACTTTCAAGACCAATGATCCTGCATTATTCAGATATCACACGGATCAGGAAAATCTGCTCCAGATGATATATATGATCATTGCCGGTTATTTCGAAGATGATGCTTCCGATGAACTTACCAATGATCCAGTATTCAAGTCTGTACTTGAAAAAAACGCCCTCGCATCACAGCCTACGGTATCGAGATTCTTTAGCCGTATGGATGAAGATACCTTAAACCAGTTCCTTGTGATTGGCCGAGTGCTTCGGAAGAAAATTTACAGCATTCAGATGCCACCGGCTGTTATCCTGGATCTGGATTCCACCCTCCTTGATGCATACGGCAGACAGGAAGGCAGAGCCTTTAACTTTCATTATCAAAGCAATGGTTATCATCCGCTTGTCTGTTATGACGGAATGACTGGAGATCTGATAAAAGTACAGCTTCGTGATGGAACACAGTATTCCTGTACCGGAGTGGTTGACTTCCTGCAGCCGATACTGGATGAATACCAGAATGATTATCCTGCAATCCGTATTCTGCTTCGTGGTGATAGTGGTTTTGCTACTCCTGATCTTTATAAGCAGTGCGAAGAAAACGGCACAAGCTATGTGATCCGGCTGAAGGAGAATGGCCTTCTCCGTGAAAAAGCATCCTGTCTTGTGGATGAACTTAATGAAATCACCAGAAATAACAAAGTGGATTATGCGGTAGTTTATGGTGAGTTCATGTACAAAGCAAAGTCATGGCCTTATGAAAGACGTGTGGTATGCAAAGTTGAAAAGCCGGAAAACCAGATTGTTTACATGTATACATTTGTTGTCACAAACATGGATTCCGCACCAGAGTATCTTATCAAATTTTACTGCAAGCGAGGTCTGATGGAAAACTTTATCAAAGAAAGCAAATCCGGTTTTGATTTTGCTTCCGTAAGCAGTCATACCAGAATCGTAAATGCAAACAGACTTCAGGTACACGCGCTTGCTTATAACATATTTAATTGGTTTAGACGATTGGCGTTATCAGCAAATATGCGAAAACAACGCATT
>NZ_JBQKLL010000118.1:0-1281 GCF_052116245.1 Blautia sp. Sow4_E7 | reverse complement strand
ATATAATCAATACAAGAGGAGGAACTCATTATGTCACGTAAAAATCCACAACACACCAAGCAGTTCAAGTTGGATGCTATCAACTATCGCAAGGAACATCCCGACTTAACTCAAACAGAAGTAGCCAAGAATCTCGGTATAGGAGTCAGTACCCTGGCTCGCTGGGAAGCCCAATTCAGAGACTGTGATGGTGACATCCCAGTAAGAGGATCAGGTAACTATGAATCAGACGAAGCAAAGGAAATTGCTCGTCTTAAACGTGAGCTCCGTGATGCTCAGGATGCGCTTGATGTATTAAAAAAAGCCATCAGCATTCTGGGGAAAGATTAACGGAAGCTATCTATACAGAAGTTTCTGCAAAGGTAGAGGCGTCTAAAGTTACTGGACACCGCGTCTCTACTTCCGGAATGCTGAAATTTTTAGGTGTGTCTCGCTCTGGATATCGTTCTTTTCTTAACCGAACAGTCTCTGCTACCAAGCAACGCAAGGAAGCTATGAAAAAGAAAATCCAGACCATCTATAATGATTCTAAACAGAATTACGGCGCCCCTAAAATAACCCAGGAACTTCGGAAATCCGGCGAAACCATTGCTGAACGCACTGTTGGTAAATACATGCGTGAAATGGGCATTAAATCTCAGTGGATTAAGCCTTGGACTACTACAACCAGAGATTCTGATTTTAGCAATGAGCTTCTCAACATCCTTGATGAGCAATTCAACCCTGAACGTCCTAACGCTGTCTGGTGCACCGATATCACATATATTTGGACTCAAGACGGCTTTGTTTACCTCAATTGCGTTATGGACTTATTTGCCAGGAAAATCATTGCCTGGACTCTCGCGGACACCATGGAAGTATCTACTGTTATTGAAACCATTAATAAAGCTAAGGCTCGTCGCAATACCGATTTACCTTTGATAATACATTCAGATCGTGGCAGCCAGTATGTTTCAAATGCCTGGCGTGAAGCCACTGAATCAATGCAGCGAAGCTATTCTCATAGCGGTTATCCTTACGATAATGCTTGTATTGAATCCTTCCATTCCTTGATTAAAAGAGAATGGCTAAACAGGTTCAACATCAGAAACTATAGCCATGCATACAGGCTTGTCTTTGAATACATTGAAACCTTCTATAACACCGTCCGGATTCATAGTCATTGTGACTATATGTCCCCTGACGAATTCGAAAAACTGTATGAAAGGGTGAATGTTCTGCCGGCTGCTTAGCTGGCGGAACCTCTCATTTTAATCTGTACTAAATCTTGACATAAGACCA
>NZ_JBQKLL010000116.1:0-1334 GCF_052116245.1 Blautia sp. Sow4_E7 | reverse complement strand
GGTTCAACTCCAATTTTAGTGGATAAGGGTCAAAAGGGGCGTGGCACAGCCAGCTGTAACTTGCCAGCAACAAGGTATATCATCGAGGCAAATCCTCTGAATGTATTAAAGCCACGAGCCTTCCGTTTTGCCGCCTGTATCATGGAGTTAATCCCCTCACAGACAGCATTCGTTATGCGGTGGTAGAAGTAAGCCAGTATCTTCGTCTTGTGGTTCCGGAGTGTCTTGGCGGCCTCTTTCATTGGCTTCAAACGGCAACGACGCATCCATGAGTAGAGGCGGTCGAAAGCCTGTTCAGCTTCCTCCACCGTTTGGCAGGTATAGAAGTCATCAAGGGTTGCTACAATGCTGTAAGCCTTACCAGTCTTGGGATACAGCTTGGACAGAGATCCCAGTTTTTCCGCCTGTTCGCTGGTCATCCTGGCTTTGGGGATCATGAATAGACGCCTTCCAAGAAAGAGCTCTTTCTTGGACGCAGCGGTTCGCTGCTCCTCCTTGCGAACATCGTCAAGGGCGTCCATCAGCACCTTCTTGACGTGGAATTTGTCGATGATGCTCAGGGCGTTAGGGAAGTTTTCCTCAATGGCTGGCAGGTAAGACTTCGACATATCGCTTGTTACCGCACAGATGGCCGCCGCATTGCCACCACGCATCTCCAGTTTCTCAGCGAAGGTGGACACCGTGGCTTTATCTCTGCCTGCCTCTACGTCGATTACACAGCGTTGGTCGGCATCGATCACGACTGTCACATAGTCATGTCCCCGAAGGCGAGAGGTCTCGTCGATGGCGAGCCGCTTCACGCCGCTCAGTGAGCGATTACTCACCGCATCGTCTACCCAATAGTTGAGTATAGAGGCAAGAGATTTCTCATCGCACCGAAGCACTGCTGCTGCGCGAGCCCTTGGCATGTCGGCAAGAATCAGCATGGCATAGCCCTCAAACAACAGAGTGAAGCGGCTGTTCTTCCGCTCAAATGGGGCGTTCACCTGCTTCGTGCCGCACCTTGGACACTTCACCCGTGGACGCCTGCAATGGACGTAGGTCGGATAGAACATGCAGTCTCCGTGCCGCCAAACACGCTCTGTTGGCTCATAGCCGTTACGTAAAGTAGGCCCGCCACAGCATGGACAGACGAGGGCTGCAGTCTTTCTGACATTGACGTAGATATGCACTTCTTGCTCTTCCGGACGGAACTCAGCTCCCTCCACGTACCACGGTTCACTTAGATTGAGAGAACCTGCAATCATCGCTGTGAAGTTTTTTTCCACCTGTTTCATCACCCCGTGACAAGTATATCACAAAAGGTACTTATCCACTACTTTTGGAGTAGAGCC
>NZ_JBQKLL010000115.1:0-1372 GCF_052116245.1 Blautia sp. Sow4_E7 | reverse complement strand
TGATATTGTCAATATTGGTTGACACATTTATCTCAAAGATATCACTGCCTATGCAGCCAGTCCCAGAGATTCGTAGTATCTCTGGCGCTTGATCATCGGAGGAAGCCCACCGTTAGCAGAGCAGATCCTCCTGTTATTCCAGTAACTGATGAAATATCTCCAAATGAGAACCTTCAGTTCCTCTGTGGTCATAGTCTCCGTATTGTAGCGGTCATAGAGAAGCTCGCTTTTCATTCTGGCCCACATGCTTTCGCATCGGGCATTATCGTGGCACCTGCCACCAGCACTGTTCATGCTTTGAATAATACCGTATTTAGCAAGAACCTTACGATAGGTTTCACTGGTATATTGTGTTCCTCTGTCAGAGTGTACAATAGCCCCTCTCAGATCAGGATATGCCAGATAGGCATTATCCAGGGTATGCTCGCACAAAGTTGCTTTCATGTTGGTTTCCATTGCCAGACCAAGGACACTGGAATCAAAGCAGTCAAAGATAGCTGAAACATATAATTTTCCATCTTTAGCCTTGATTTCGGTGATGTCAGTTACACATTTTTCAAGTGGCTTATCGGATTTGAAATCTCGCTTCAGAAGATCCTCTGACTTACGAGCTTCCCGATCCGCCTTGGTAATACCATTCGGCTTACGTTTTGGTCGATGACTAAGGCCTATTTCATCCATGACTCTGTAGACGGTTCGCTCACTAGGAATCTTGAGTCCTTCCGGTTTCTTAAGGAGAAGTGCCTGATACATGCGAATACGCCCATAGGTATCATTGTATTCATCCTCCGTATGGATTGCTCTTATAGCATCAGCGAGATCCTGATATTTCCAGGGCCGGTCTTTATGAGCAAGATATTTGTAGAACCCCTGGCGGCTGACACCAAGCATCCGGCAATAGAATGAGAGTTTTCCCTTAATTGCGCCGTCTTCCGTTTTTATGGCAATAAACATCATTCTTTGGTTCTTGCTGACTTCCGACGGCTGGCTGCGAAAAAAGCACTTGCTTCCTCGAGAAATTCATTTTCCTCTTTCAGACGCCGGATTTCTTTATCCTGATCCTTAACGCGTTTGCGGAGCATAGCAAGTTCCTCAGCGAGGCTCATTGCACTATCTGGAGTATGTGCACCGTCGCCAATATCCAATGTGCCGGCTCTAACTGCTTTCAGCCATGTATGGATGGTTCCTTCTGGAATACCTAATTCTTTGGCTGCCTTAGCACCGCCGATTTCTCTGGCAAGTTTGACAGCCTGGACCTTATATTCGTGGTCGTATTTACGTTGGGTACGTGACATTGAGAGTTCCTCCTTATTCTCTTTATTATACATGAATTCTTTGAGAATAAGGTGTCAACTTTATTTATACAACATCA
>NZ_JBQKLL010000114.1:0-1411 GCF_052116245.1 Blautia sp. Sow4_E7 | reverse complement strand
CATAACCTATCCTCCATGATTGTAGTGAAATAGTCTAAATATCTTTCATCTACAATTATAGAGGAATCCAGAAGATTAGAAAATCCGCAGGAATATTTGGCGCTTACTATTAAACCCTTTATTTTCAATGTTTTTTACATTTTTATATACAGTTAGCCTAATCTGAGTTATAATGAGAACAGCCTATACGGGTGTACTCTATAACGATAACGCAGGAGGGCATTATGGCTATCGTTAAAAAAATGAAACAGCATCCGCCATTACCGCCGTCAAGATATGAGGTTGGCATCTATTGCCGTGTCAGCACTGCAAGCAAAACGCAGGTCGTGAGCGCAGGTCATCAGCTGTCTGGCCTTATTTCGGATGTGGCTAATAGCCATCAGGCACGGCTGCATGACGTCTATTTGGACATTCAGTCTGGTAGGACATCTGATAACCGTAAGAATTTAATGCGGCTCCTGGACGATTGCAGAGCCGGGAGAGTGACTCTTGTGTACACCAAGTCCATCAGCCGATTTGCCAGAAATACGGTAGATGTTCTGACTATTGTTCGGGAACTGAAGAAGATGAATGTCCCGGTCTACTTTGAGAATGAGCAGCTGTACTCCTTTGACAAGGATGCGGAACTTGCGATCAGCCTTTATGGGGCTATTGCCCAGGGTGAGTCAGAGAACAAGAGTGAGAACATCAAATGGAGCTTGGAAAAGGCAGCTCAGAACCCGGATGCACAAATATATAACCGGAAATGCTACGGATACAGTAATGCCGAAGACGGCAGCCTTGTGATCAACGAGCCGGAGGCAGAAGCCATACGGCAGATATTCCAGATGTACCTGGATGGATATAGTGTAGGCGGGATTAAGAAGTATCTGGAAGGAAACGGCATTTTGACTTCCAGGGGAAAAACGACCTGGTCGAAGCGTTCCATCGAAACCATACTGACCAATGAGAAATATGTCGGTGATGTCATTCTCTATAAGACCTTCTCCCCTAACTTCCCGGAGAAGAAGCGAATACCGAACAACGGAGAGCATCAGAAATACATCCAGGAGGATCATCATCCGGCAATCATTTCACGAGAGACGTTCCGGGAAGTCCAGGAAATGCGTGAGAGCAGAAGCAACATCGAGCGTCATGCAGATGGGACGGTAACCAGAAAGGCCACAAGGTACACTGGAAAGAAATAGTGAATATTGGGTTAAAGAGTTTTATAACTCGTTGTTTAGCGATTTGGTTAAATCCCAATAAATTTTTATAGGGAACAGAAAATTGATTAGAAACCAATCGAAGTTGGTGTAAATTGATTAGAAACCAATCGAAGTTGGTGTAAACGATAAAGCAGCTTACAACATTTGATAAACTGCCCTATCGTTTACATCAATTTCGATTTTTCTATAGTGAACAAAGTCGC
>NZ_JBQKLL010000113.1:0-1485 GCF_052116245.1 Blautia sp. Sow4_E7 | reverse complement strand
GAGAGTATGAAACTTTTTCTGTAAAATAATGTTTAGAAGGTTCTTCTATGATACAATAAATATCATTAGGAGGGCCTTTTATTATGGCAAGACAAAAGAAACCTGTACATCGTGTACAAATGACAGAAGGAAAACGAAACATCATCCATCAGCTCCTGGAAGAGTACGATATCCAGTCTGCAGAAGACATTCAGGATGCGCTCAAGGATCTTTTAGGCGGCACCATTAAGGAAATGATGGAAGCTGAAATGGATGATCATCTTGGTTACGAAAAATCCGAACGCTCAGATAATGATGATTATCGCAATGGTTATAAGCGGAAACAGGTCAACAGCCGGTATGGATCGATGGAAATCGAAGTGCCACAGGATCGCAAATCAACGTTTGAACCACAGGTTGTGAAAAAACGTCAGAAAGATATTTCCGATATTGATCAGAAGATCATTTCCATGTATGCCAAAGGAATGACTACCCGGCAGATTTCCGAAACCATCGAAGATATTTATGGCTTTGAAACTTCTGAAAGCTTTATTTCTGATGTGACTGATAAGATCCTGCCACAGATCGAAGACTGGCAGAACCGGCCACTGGACGAGGTCTATCCCATTCTTTACATTGATGCAATCCATTATTCTGTAAGGGATAATGGCGTGATCCGAAAGCTTGCTGCTTACGTGATTCTGGGAATCAACACGGAAGGAAAAAAAGAAGTTTTAACCATCAGTGTTGGCGATAACGAAAGCGCAAAATACTGGCTTTCCATTATGAATGAACTGAAAAATCGTGGTGTCAAAGATGTATTAATCATCTGTGCCGATGGTTTAACCGGAATCAAAGAAGCAATCGCAGCAGCTTTTCCAAAGACGGAATACCAGCGCTGTATTGTACACCAGGTAAGAAACACGTTGAAATATGTCCCGGATAAAGACAGAAAAGCCTTCGCTACGGATCTGAAAACCATTTATCAGGCCACAGATGAAAAGAAAGCTCTGGCAGCCTTAGAGCGTGTAACAGAAAAATGGACACCAAAATATCCGAATTCCATGAAGCGCTGGAAGGATAACTGGGACGCAATCTCGCCGATCTTTAAATTTTCAACGACGGTCAGAACGGTGATTTATACTACAAATGCTATTGAATCCCTGAATTCTACCTACCGGAAACTGAATCGCCAGAGAAGCGTATTTCCAAGCGATACAGCTCTATTAAAGGCACTGTATCTTGCCACATTTGAAGCTACGAAGAAATGGACCAGTACGATCCGCAACTGGGCACAGGTGTATGGTGAACTGAGTATTATGTACGAAGGACGCCTCCCAGAGTAACGAATAAACAGGCGAATAAGACGGGCGGAAAACCGCCTGCTCTTGACATGCCATTCAACAACTGTTATATATAAAACAAGGGTGAGAAGCCTGATTTTCAGGCTTGCCACCCTTACATATCATAGAAGAATCTTATTTACAGACTTTTTCTCATAGTCTC
>NZ_JBQKLL010000112.1:0-1510 GCF_052116245.1 Blautia sp. Sow4_E7 | reverse complement strand
GAGCAATACAGAAGAAAGTAAAGGAAAACTGGAACTGGTCAAGACAGGAGCAGAGGGAAAAGCCCTTGAGGGAGCAAAATTCGACCTGTATAAAGTTGGGAATCCGGATGAGAATTGTGGTTCCTATGTAACTGACAAAAATGGAAAGATCACAGTTGATAACGTAGAACCGGGAAGCTATTACTTTGTAGAAACAGAAGCCCCGGCAGGCTATGTAACCCCGGCTGGAACAGCTGCTAAGACAGAGACAGTAGTTGTAGAAGCAGGTCAGGCATCCGTTGTATTGTACACGATCAATGTAAGCAATACAAAGGAAAACGAAGGGAAGCTGAAACTAGTAAAAACTGGAACAGACGGTAAAAAACTTGCAGGAGCAGAGTTCGACTTATACCGTGTGGAAGATGGAAAAGCGGATACTAAGATCAATAAGGTGCCGTTAGTAACAGATGAAAACGGAATCATTGAGATCAGTGTAGACCCAGGAAGCTATTACTTCGAAGAGACAAAAGCACCGGCAGGCTATGTAACGCCGAGCAGAGATGCAGCAAAGACTGAGATTAAGACTGTAGAAGCAGGCCAGAATGAAGTTAAACTTTATATTTTCGAAATGAGCAATATAGAAGAGAGTAAAGGAAAGCTGGAACTGGTCAAGACAGGAGCAGAAGGAAAAGCCCTTGAAGGAGCAAAATTCGACCTGTATAAGGTTGGAAATCCAGATGAGAATCGTGGTTCCTATGTAACTGACAAAAATGGAAAGATCACAGTTGATAATGTAGAACCGGGAAGCTATTACTTTGTAGAAACAGAAGCTCCGTCAGGTTACGTAACACCAAGCGGTGAAGCGGCAAAGACAGAGACAAAGACGGTAAAAGCAGGCCAGAAGGAAAAGTTAACCTATACATTCGAGAAGAGTAATACGGAAGAAAGTAAAGGAAAACTGGAACTGCTGAAGACAGGAGCAGAAGGAGCAGCCCTTGAGGGAGCAAAATTCGACCTGTATAAGGTTGGAAATCCGGATGAGAATCGTGGTTCCTATGTAACTGACAAAGATGGAAAAATCACAGTTGATAATGTAGAACCAGGAAGTTATTACTTTGTAGAAACAGAAGCTCCGTCAGGTTACGTAACACCAAGCGGTGAAGCGGCAAGGACAGAGAAAAAGACAGTAAAAGCAGGCCAGAAGGAAAAGTTAACCTATACATTCGAGAAGAGTAATACGGAAGAAAGTAAAGGAAAACTGGAACTGCTGAAGACAGGAGCAGAAGGAATTGCCCTTGAGGGAGCAAAATTCGACCTGTATAAGGTTGGAAATCCAGATGAAAATCGTGGCTTTTATGTGACTGGCAAGGATGGAAAGATCACAGTTGATAATGTAGAACCGGGAAGCTATTACTTTGTGGAAACAGAAGCCCCGGCAGGCTATGTAACCCCGGCTGGAACAGCTGCCAAGACAGAGACAGTAGTTGTAGAAGCAGGCCAGGCATCCGTTGTATTGTATACGATCAATGTA
>NZ_JBQKLL010000111.1:0-1549 GCF_052116245.1 Blautia sp. Sow4_E7 | reverse complement strand
TATAATGTACCCATAACAGTGGACACACGAATTAGTGTAGTACCCTTTTTTCGGACACCCACACAAGACGTGACCCTGTTCTTAAACACCGTTCCCATGTGAACCCTTTTTCTTGGACACTTCCTTCCAGATGTGATATTCTAATCACAGAAATGGAGGATTTTCATGAGCAGAAAACTATTCACAGAGGAACAACAACAGTTACTTCGCCAAAACCCTTACATCTACAGTGTTACCGAGGCAAGGATCACTCTCACCAAAGAGTTCAAGCAGCTCTTCATGACCGCATACAAAGCCGGTGAATCGCCGAGAAAGATTCTTGAAGATCATGGTTTTGACATTGACATCATCGGCGAGCGGCGCATATGGAGCATTTCCCAACATATCCGTACAGAATATAAAACGTACGGAGAATTCCATGAGGGCTATGGTCCACGGGGTGAAACAGCCAACCACGATGCACCCAAAGATACTGCCAAACCTGTATCCGAGGCTGATGAGATCAAACAGTTACGGCATGAAGTAGATTACCTGAAACAGGAAATGGAATTTCTAAAAAAAATTTCCTCGATCAGAACTACAAGGAAGTAGGTGCACTGCTCATGAATGACTCTTCCTGTGTATTCGAAATCATCTACAACACCATGCAGCAAAGCCATAACGCACTGTCCGTCAAGGCACTTTGTGAAACGGCAGGTGTATCCCGTAGCGGTTATTACGCCTGGGTCAACTCCGCTCCTGTAAGAGAACTCAAGGAACAGCAGGACCGTGACGACTTTGATCTGATACTCGCTGCCTACAAAATGCACGGCTATACAAAAGGTGCCAAAGGCATCTACATGGCCCTGCTTCATATGGATCCGCCTGTGATCATGAATCTCAAAAAAATCCGGCGTCTGATGGGTAAATTCAATCTGTCCTGCCCCTACAGGGGCCCGAATCCTTACAAGCGGATGGCCAAAGCCCTTAAGACAAGCAATGTTGCAGACAACCTGCTTCAGCGCGAATTTGAGGCATACGGTCCCAGAATCGTCCTGCTGACAGACATCACCTATCTGCCGTATAATGGCATCTTTGCTTATTTATCTACTGTCCTGGATGCCTTTACCAAGCAGATACTGTCGTATGTGCTCAGCCCATCACTGGAAGTGGATTTCGTTTTGGAAACCATCAACAAACTGGTGGAAAATCACGGGGTCTCCCTCCAGGCAGAAACGATCATTCATTCAGATCAGGGTTGCCACTATACCAGCCACAAGTTCATAAATATCCTTTATGATAAAAAACTCCGTCAGTCCATGTCCCGCAGGGGAAACTGCTGGGACAATGCTCCGCAGGAAAGCTTCTTCGGCCATATGAAAGATCACATCATGCCGAAACTTGCGGAATGTACTGAGTTTGCTAAGGTTCAGGTCATCATCGATGACTATATAGATTATTACAACAATCAGCGCTATCAGTGGCATCTTGCCAAACTGTCGCCTAATGAATTCTACAAATTTGTTACTACCGGGGAGTATCCTCTGGATATCCCGAATGCACCTGCCCC
>NZ_JBQKLL010000110.1:0-1577 GCF_052116245.1 Blautia sp. Sow4_E7 | reverse complement strand
AAAAAGGGTTCACATGGGAACGGTGTTTAAGAACAGGGTCACGTCTTGTGTGGGTGTCCGAAAAAAGGGTACTACACTAATTCGTGTGTCCACTGTTATGGGTACATTATAGAAGCAGTTGAACAATCTGCAATTGGAGAATCAGGTATTAAAGAACATATTGGATAAAGCGGGACTGTCATATCAAAATGAACTGGCAAGTATAAGGAAAACGGATACGAAAGAGGATTTTGATCCAGAACAGGGTAAAAGGATTGTGCACCCCAAAGAGATTACAGACAGGATGGCAAAGCTCTTTTTCTCATTCTTTTGGGGAAGAACAGATGTATATGCGAAAAGAAATGTAAATAAAAACGGAGAGGCGGCATATTATCCGCAGTGTGATAATTTCTGGTCAGATAATTGCCATAGGAAATTAAATACACATATAGATTGTAATTGCAGAAAAGAAAGTGAATACTCTGATTCTGCTTGAATCATCTGCACTTATAGAACAATGGAAAGATGCTCTAAACAAATTTTTAATCATAGATGAAGAACTACCCCAGTACAAAACGAAAACTGGAAGATTAAGAACTAGAAAAAGTCTGATTGGAACATTACAGGGAGCACATGATTCAATGACTGGAATCATAGATATTGCAATGGCAGGCTCATTGTGCAAAAAGGGTGAGTACCATAAGTTGTTGAACCATTATGGACTTGTACTAATTGATGAGTGTCATCATTGTGCCTCTGAAACAATAGCAAATGTGCTAAAAGAAGTAAAAGCAAGGTATGTATATGGTGTGACAGCAACTCCGAAAAGAGGAGATGGACTGGAAAAAATCAATTATATGCTGATAGGACCTATAAGATATAGTTACACAGCAAAGGAAAAGGCTATGGAGCAGGGGATACAACATCTTGTATATCCGCGTTTTACCCGAACTGTACCTCCAAGAGGCGTGATTAATGGTAAGATGCATCCAAATGAAGCATATGATATTATTCACAAAAATGATATAAGGGATGAACAGATTATTGAGGATATTAAGAATTGTGTATCAGCAGGCCGCACTCCAGTTGTTTTATCCCGATACAAGGATCATTCAGAGAAACTGTACGAGCGATTGAAAGATTATGCAGACCATGTATTCTTAATGACAGGCAACAACTCAAAGAAAGAACATAAGAAGATTTTGGAACAGATGCATCAGGTTGATAAGGCGGAGTCTCTGATATTAATAGCTACAGGTTCACTTGTAGGAGAGGGTTTTGATTTTCCAAGACTGGATACACTTTTTATGGCAACACCTGTATCATTTCGAGGAGTTGTTGAACAGTATGCCGGTCGATTGAATCGTGATTATGCTGGTAAAGAAAATGTAATAATATATGATTATGTAGATAATCATCTCAGATTGTAGACAAAGCCCTGCTTTTGCAGGGTTTTGCTATTGTTGGAACCGCTTTTCTGATATAATGTAAGCGATGAATAACCACCCGTGTACGACTCCCAGGAGACCTCAGATAGGAAGGTCCCCTCGATTTTCAGGTAGTATTTTTTCTGTATCTGTTATTCCTGAACAGTTTTC
>NZ_JBQKLL010000109.1:0-1581 GCF_052116245.1 Blautia sp. Sow4_E7 | reverse complement strand
GGAACACAGCCAGATTTTTGTTGATTTTGAAAAAAATAAAAAGAAAAGAAGTTTTAAAAGAAAAATGGTGCTGGGCATAACACCCAACACCAAGTTTGTCTACAGTCTGATATGATTATGTAGATAATCATATACCAATGTTTGATAATATGTATGCTAAGCGTTTAAAAGCATACAAGCAGATTGGATATGAGCTTGCTTGTGGTTTACAAATTGGCAAACAGACAGTTAATGCAATATACGATTGGGACAATTATAGTACATATTATCATAAAGATTTACTTGGTGCGAATAACAATATAATCATTTCAAGTCCTGTAATTAGTGGACCTAAATTCTATGATCTGATTAATCTTCTAAAGGAAAAACAGATGTCAGGAGTTCAGATTACAATAGTAACATGGGCACCTGATTCCTATAGATTTGGAGATGCAGCATATTGGATGCAGTTACATGAAGACATGCGTCAATCAGGTTTTTATATTAAAACAGTAGAAGAATCATGTGAACGATTTGCTGTTATTGATCAGGAAGTTGTCTGGTATGGAAATATTAATCTTTTGGCCAAGGATAAGGTTGATGACAGTATTATGAGGGTCCTGAGTAAAGAGATAGCCAGTGAATTGATGGAAATTACATTTGGAGATAATGGTTGAGCTGAATAGGACTAAAACATATGGATTCCATAAGATGTAAGAGTAACATTCATGAGAATATAGAAAGGAACACTTTTATGAGCAAAGAATTACAGATAAGAAATAGCACTGTGGATTTTCTAGTTTTTACTCGAGATGCAGGAGAAGACGGAATAGAAGTCAGGGTTCAGAATGGCGATGTATGGCTTACGCAGAAAGCAATTTCACAGCTTTTTGATGTAGATAGAAGTGTGATTACAAAACATCTGAGCAATATTTTTAAAGAGGGAGAATTAGATGAAAATTCAACTTGTGCAAATTTTGCACAAGTTGCCGATAATGGAAAAACATACAAATATAAATTTTATTCATTAGCAGCTATTATTGCTGTGGGGTATCGAATTAATTCAGAACGGGCAACGCAGTTCAGGACATGGGCAACCAAAGTGTTGGATACATTTACAAAGCAGGGTTATGTTCTTGATAAAAGCAGATTGATTAATGGACAGATTTTCGACGAAGATTATTTTGAGCATCTTATTGCTGAGATTCAGGAAATCAGAGCAAGTGTGAGAAGATTTTACCAGAAAATCACAGATATATATGCAACAGCAGTTGATTATGATAAGAATTCACAGGTGACGAGAGAGTTTTATGCAACAGTACAGAATAAGATGCATTATGCAGTTCATGGAAATACAGCGGCAGAAGTGATAGTGGCAAGAGCTGATCATAATAAGGAACATATGGGACTTAAATCATGGAAAAATGCGCCGGATGGTAAAATAGTAAAAACAGATGTGTCAATTGCAAAAAACTACTTAGGAAAAGAAGAACGTAAGCGCCAAATATTCCTGCGGATTTTCTAATCTTCTGGATTCCTCTATAATTGTAGATGAAAGATATTTAGACTATTTCACTACAATCATGGAGGATAGGTTATGGC
>NZ_JBQKLL010000108.1:0-1599 GCF_052116245.1 Blautia sp. Sow4_E7 | reverse complement strand
GATCGGCAGCCGTAAAAGGATATTGCGAAGACAGGATGCCTCTGTCGTCCATCTGATTATTCGGAGACTGAAATGTACAGACTGTGGGCGGATCAGTCATGAGCTTCCTGACATTATTGTGCCTTATAAACGCCATGAATCCGCCACTATTTCACAGGCACTGGAAGAACAAGAGTCTTCCCGTCAGGACAGTTATTGTGAAAACAGCACGATCCGCAGATGGAAGCTCTGGTTTTTCCTGCTCCGTGATTATCTGGAAAGCACCGTACGTGCCCTGATGGAACTCTGGCACTGCGCTGCTTTTGTCAGACTGCCTTTATATCCTCTTGAATGCCAGGCTGACGGCTGGCTGAAGATCCTTGTCCGGAATCTTGTAAATTCAGGACGCTGGCTACAGACCTGTTCTGCGTAGAAGGTCTGGCTTCCGGATGTTAAACTCCCCTTATCAAAGCCGATCCGGCTTACATAAGGAGGAAAATCATCATGGAAAAACAAAGGATTGAAGAGATCGCGGCCAACCGGCTGAAACTGATCAGCCCGCTTCTGGATACTGCCCTTGACCGTGATAAAAAGCAGATGATGAAAGAACAGCTCTGCATCCAGACTGGTCTTTCAGAGCGCACCATCCGGCGTTACCTGAATCTCTATCAGGAAAAAGGATTTGAGGGCCTCAAGCCAAAGAACAGTGGACGGAGCGGGAACACTGTCATTCCGGCCGATATTCTGGAAGAAGCCATTAACCTGCGCCGTGAAGTGCCCAAACGCAGTATCAATGAGATCATCCGTATCCTGGAATGGGAAGGACGGGTGGAACCAGGGACACTGAAACGCAGCACACTGCAGGACCAGCTGTCCTACCGTGGGTATTCCAGCAGACAGATGCGCACTTATGCATCAGCGGTTACCAGTGCCAGACGATTCCAGAAACCATGGCGGAATTATTTATGGCAGTCTGATATCAAATATGGCCTCTACGTGAATGGGCAGCCGACATATATGGTCTGTTTTCTGGATGACTGTACAAGGAACATCATGCATTCCGAGTTTTATCCGACGCTCGACCAGAAGATCGTCCAGGACTGTTTCCGCAAAGCACTCCTGAAGTTCGGGGCTCCCGACTCTGTATTTTTTGACAATGGAGCCCAGTTCCGTACCCATTGGATGAAACGTGCCTGCGGGAAACTGGGGATCCGGCTTCTTTACGCAAAGCCCTATAATCCGGAAGCGAAGGGCAAACAGGAAAGGTATAACCAGACCGCGGATTCCTTTTTGAGGGAAGCGGCGCTGGCAAAACCGAAATCCATGGAAGAATTGAACCGGCTCTATCAGGTATGGATGGAGGAATGCTACCTGCACCAGCCCCACAGTGCCCTTGATGGAAGATCGCCGTTCGAAGCCTATCAGGCGGATTCCCATGAAATCCGCATGCTCTCAGCAGAAGCCATAGCCGATGCGTTCCTTTCCTGTGAGAAGCGGAAGGTGGACAAAAGCGGATGTATCAGTTTCTGCGGGCAGAAGTATGAAGTGGAGCTTGGCTTGTCCATGATCCACCGGGACGTAGATGTAGTCTATGATCCCGCGGATATCTCTTCCGTCACC
>NZ_JBQKLL010000107.1:0-1610 GCF_052116245.1 Blautia sp. Sow4_E7 | reverse complement strand
TGTTCGGGAAACTTGCAAATAAAAATGGAGTAAAATACTCGCATGTCTGGCATCCTAGCGCAGGGTGCCAGATTTCAGTTATGGGGTACACCTTAAAACTGTGCGCTTACGAATCAGGTGGCAGTGGATATCAAATAAACCGTGGTCTGTCATATTTCTGTAAGTGCCTCAAAACATGACGTAGTGTAAACTAGCAGAGTTCCTGCTATAATACCTACATCAATGTTTGAGGCACTTACTGAAAATAAGGACTTTTATCATCTTTTCTGCCTTTTAGAACACAAACGAGAGTTAATTATTACGGAAGTTCACAGTTATACTCGATACTTTTCATATGCGAACACCTATCTACTTTCTCTCATTTCCACTTTTCTCCCATATTTTCTGCTATATTCTGCCGTTATCAATGCTCCGCTGCCTTTCCCGGCCTGGATTATGATTAATTTATCGGACCAGCTGCTGATCAGGCGGTTTCTTCTGGGGAACGTGTATCTGGATGGTGAAGTTCCGGGTGGGCATTCTGACAGGAGCAGACCTTTTTCCTCTATACATTTCATCAGTTTGTGGTGTTCACTTGGATAACAGATATCCAGACCATTTCCTAATATTGCTATTGTGTAGCCACCGGCATTGAGACATGCCGTATGTGCATAGCTGTCGATTCCTTTGGCCATTCCGCTGACAACTGCAATCCGGGTCTTGGCATATTCTGACGCCAGAAATACCGTTTCCTGTTTTGCTTCCTGGCTGCATCTTCTCGCACCTACTATTCCAACTGTCTGATCCATTTTCTTGATATTTCCTTTATAGTATAACATTGGCGGCGCATCAGCAGGCTCTCTGGCACGTAAAGGATAACGATCGTCGTTCCAGCATAAGATAGAGATATTTTTGCTTTGGCAATCATCCATGATCCTTTTCGCTTTTTCCAATGAATGATTCCTGATGATACTTTCTCTTTGTCTTGCAGACAGTCCTGACATTCCGCTTAGGGTTTCATGGTCAGCCTGATAAATCTTTTCCGCATCTCCCAGTTCTTTTATCAGGTATCTGGTTGTAACAGGGCCGATAAATGGTATCTGCGTAAGCCATATCCAGTATATCATTATTTAACCACCACCATTTTACTATTGCTTTTGTCCAGCTCCCGGCACGTCAGAACTTTTTCTATATCTTTTTGACGGATTTTTTCTTCTCCATCCAGGTCCGCACTGGTCCTGGCAAGTCTTAATAGTTTGTGGATCACACGGGCACTATATCCATACTTTTCACTGGTCTCTCTCAGTAACTTCAATGAATCTTTATCCAGCACACAATATCTCTGTATGAGTTCCGTTGTCATCTGCGCATTACAGTTGATCCCTTTTTCCTGCGCATATCTCTCCTGCTGTATCTTCCTGGCTTTTTCTACCTTTGTACGCAATTCTTCCGAAGAAGCCCCTGATTTCTGGTCTGCTATTGCAAAGAAATCCACAGGATGGACTTCTTTCTGTATATCTATCGTAAATGGTGAATAACCAGTCAACTTCCTTGCGTCTCCAAAAGATGAGATAATGGTGTGAAAAGTGTAAAAAGTGTGTTTCACACTTTTCACGAAAAACACCACAGGA
>NZ_JBQKLL010000106.1:0-1631 GCF_052116245.1 Blautia sp. Sow4_E7 | reverse complement strand
CCTCCTGTGGTGTTTTTCGTGAAAAGTGTGAAACACACTTTTTACACTTTTCACACCATTATCTCATCTTTTGGAGACGCAAGGAAGTTGACTGGTTATTCACCATTTACGTATAAAATGTCAAAAGCTACAGAAATTGTGTCAAAAATGACATGGAAAAACCAATTTCGACAAAAATGTTGCTATAATCGACATTATGTATACAAATTAGAAAATTACTGATATAATAAACACATCCTAAGAGAAAGGAGCGAGACGGATAGTGGCAGTGCAAAAGTTAGATGCCATCGATGGAATGAATCAGAGACAGAACAAATGCTTTTTTACATCTTATCCTGAGATGAATGAAGTGTTAAACAGATTTACAGCAGAAGCAGAAGCAGACGATATCTGGACATCTGCCGAGGTTCAGGAGCTTAAGGAAAATCGATCAGGTAATCGACTTTGCCAGATAGTTAGCATGGCCCTTGATACAGCGAAGTCAAATTGTATTGAGACCACACCCCCACGGGGACGCTACATCAGAATCCGTTGCCGGGACATGCAGGAGCAGACACTGATTAAGATTCAGTATTCCTGTGAGGACCGCATGATCCGGGAATTCGATAAGGGAATCATCAAGATGCGTGACCTGATCGATTCTGTAGGCGGCTACTTGAAATTTCAGCTCGACGGTGACAAAGGAATCATCAAAATCGCCGTCCCCGACAACTGAAATCCCGAGACGCTTCGAGATCTTAAAAATGAAAAATAATTAATAGGAGGCTTTAAAATGTTTAAGAAAGCGAAAAAGAACAAAAAAGGTTTTACATTGGCTGAGCTGCTTATTGTTGTAGCTATTATCGCGGTGTTGGTGGCTATTAGCATTCCGATTTTTACTAGTCAGTTGGAGAAATCTAGAGAAGCTACAGACCTTGCAAATGTGAGAGCTGCTTATGCCCAGATTTCCGCAGCTGCTTTATCAGAAGATGATGCACCTGCAAATACAACTAATACCACTTTTTCTAGAACTGGATCACAGAATGCATATGTATATACAGCAGAAGTAACCATGAACCAAAAAGAAGGTGGTTGGAAAACTGCTAATGCACTTAGCTCTGTTGCTGGTGTTACTGCAACTGGTTCTGTTACTGCAAGCGGGAAATGTACAATAACTGTTACAGAAGCAACTGGTGCTTGCACAATAAAATATGAATAAGAAGGACAGGGGACGGTTCTCTGTCCTGATTCTCAAAACTTAACTCGAAGGACAAGGGGACGGTTCTCCGTCCCAGTTCTCACAACATATCCCAACCACCAAGCACCCGGGAAGGCAAGGTAGTTGATTAAAAATCATTCATGAATGAAAATCGAGAGGCCGTCACATCGACGAATCAAACGTTGGTGTGACGGCTTCTTCTCGTCTCTGGGAGAAATTTCTGAGTTGCTGACACTGTATCAAAAAGCCAAATTGGGAGAGAATTTCCAAAATCTGATGACGTTATTTATTTCGTTTGCCGAGGGCATTTTTTGTCTTGTCAAACGTATATGGTAAATAACTGGTCCTCCCCAAAAAGATATGCCAGCCCAAAGGCTGGCATGGAGCTTTACCTTGATTTAGTTTTTCGACAGTGATCCGGCAGTTCTTCAGA
>NZ_JBQKLL010000105.1:0-1638 GCF_052116245.1 Blautia sp. Sow4_E7 | reverse complement strand
CCCTGTGTGTTAGGATAATTGTCAGTGAAAGATAATTACTTTTGTGGTAGTATATAGCTATCACAGGAAGGGAGCTTTCACTATGAACTATAGTCCAGAATTAAAGGATGCACTCCTCAGGAGAATGCTTCCACCAAATAATGAATCCATTACCAAGATATCCAGAGAAGAAGGTATCTCTGAACAGACACTTCGCAACTGGCGGGATAAAGCCAGAAAGGAAGGCTATGCTGCTCCTGGTACGGATGCTGTTCCGGATGACTGGAGTACACAGGATAAATTTTTAGTTGTTGTTGAAACAGCAAGCATGAATGAAACGGAGCTCGCTGAGTATGCCCGTAAAAAAGGGCTTTATGTTGAGCAGATCAAAGCTTGGAAAGATGCCTGCATGAATGCAAATGGCGGTATCGCTAAAGAGGCTTCCCGGCTTAACCGTGAACTCAAGGATTCTGAAAAGGAACGCAGAAAACTTGAAAAAGAATTACAGCGCAAGGAAAAGGCTCTTGCAGAAGCAGCAGCTTTACTTGTACTGTCAAAAAAAGCAAATGCGATCTGGGGGGATCCAGAGGACGAATGATCAGCGCCTCAGACCGCAAGAATGCTGTATTGCTGATCAATGAAGCCATTACATCGGGAGCGTCCTGTAAAAAGGCATGTGAGCGTCTCGGAATCACGGAACGGACTTTCTACCGTTGGAAGAAGCGAAAGGCAGATACGGATTCCTATGAGGATGGACGTCCCTCAGCAGATCATTCAGATCCTGCCAATAAGATACCAGCAGAGACACGTCGGGAAATCGTAAATATCTGTAACAAACCAGAATACGCCAGCCTGGCACCATGTGAGATCGTTCCGGCATTAGCCGATGAAGGTATCTATATCGCTTCTGAATCAACTTTTTACCGTGTGTTGAGGGAAGAAAAAATGCTGAACCACCGTGGACGCAGCGAAGCACCAAAACACAACCGTCCATCTACATACAGCGCAACAGGTCCGAATCAGGTGTATATGTGGGATATCACATATCTGAATGGTCCACATAAGGGTATGTTTTACTATCTGTATCTTTTCTCAGATCTTTACGATAGGAGTATCGTTGGCTGGGAAGTCTACGAGGAAGAAAGTGCCGACTATGCCAGCAGTTTGATTAAAAGGATCTGTTTAAAACAAGGGCGGCTTACTACGGAGCCATTAGTCTTACACTCTGATAATGGCTCACCCATGAAAGGCGCTACAATGTTGGCGACCCTGTATCAGCTTGGTATAACTCCTTCAAACAGCAGACCGCGTGTAAGCAATGATAACCCCTATGCCGAAAGTCTTTTCAAAACGTTGAAATATCGTCCTAACTATCAGCCCAAAGGATTTGAAACATTGGAAGAGGCTCGGGAATGGGTCAGCTTGTTTGTAAAATGGTATAACCACGATCATCATCACAGTGGTCTAAACTTTCTTACTCCTTATCAGCGCCGCAGCGGATCGTCTGACAAGATACTGTCTAAACGTAAAGAAGTATACGAAGCTGCTAAAGCAGAGCATCCAGAACGCTGGAATGGACGTGCAACCCGTGACTGGAGTCTTCCGGATACTGTATATCTGAACCCGGAAAAGGTACACGAACAATCCGAAAAAGCTGAT
>NZ_JBQKLL010000104.1:0-1680 GCF_052116245.1 Blautia sp. Sow4_E7 | reverse complement strand
TGCATATTCCGCAAGAACTGCGCATCCGTTCCAGAGGAACGGAGCGCCATTCCGCTTCAAACTGAGCAAAGCTCAGCAGGTTGATTAATTACTATTGGTTATTCTGCGATCCCTGCCAGGAAATTCAAGGCGATATGCCTTAGATGTCATTCGACTTAAGCAGGCATCTGCGTAGGTGGAATCCCCAAAAAGCTGATACCATCCGGATACTGGAATCTGTGAGATAATAATAGTTGCCTTGCGGCAGTCTCTGGACTCGATGATTTCAAATAAATCGCGGCATTTCTCGATGTCCAGATCCATTAAGCCGAAATCATCTATCACCATGAGATCATAAGCTGCCATTTCATTCGAATACTCAAAGTAAGTACCTTCCTGCCTGGCATGATCTGATTCCTTTAAGAGTGTGTTCGCACGTATGTATTTAACAGTACGGTTCTGATGCATTGCTGTGATACATAAGGCGCAGGCGATGTGCGTTTTCCCAGCACCGGCCCCTCCGGTCATCAGCAGGTTATTCGGCTCATCGATCCAATCACACTTGGCCAGAAGTTCTATGACGTGTGTATTCAGCTGACGTTCTGGATCATAGATTGAACTGTCAAGATCAGCTGCAGGATATTTCAGGGTCGCTTTCTTCATGAGACGTTTAAACTTTTTACTCTCACGCTGATCCCACTCCTGATTTACAATAGCAGCAAAGCGGACTTCAAATGGTTCGAGACCTGTGTTTGGTTCCAGCAGCTGCTTTTCAAATGCTTCAGCCATACCGGACATGCGAAGTTTATACAGCCGATCCATGAGTATGTTCTGTTCCTTTGTGAGTTTATCGTTATAAAGATAGTCTTTTAATCTGTATGCCATAGTACGTCACCCTTACTTATAGTAGTCCTTTCCTCTGATATTTTCATGATTGGGCAGTGTTCCTGGTGAATGCTCGGGGAGTTCCTTCACATCCATCTTTTTCAGCATCTGCTTGAAGGTAAAATACTTACAGGAATTGATCTCTATACATTTACGGGCAACTTCTTCAGCAGCACCTTTCGGGATTGTTTTTACTTTATGCAGGATACCTGCACAGGCATTATAAGACTGCTCTTCATGTTTTGATGATTTAAGGAGTCTGTCAATCAGTTCTGACATCGCAGGACCAATGGCAGAAGCCCAGCGGCGGTAATAATTACCATCCTTTGAATTGACTTCTTTGTAATAAAGGTGTTCTGGCGGCATATGTTCATCTACCGTGATATACAGCGGAAACTCTCTATAAGACCGCTTATGTGTACAGATCAGCCGATTATACTGATCACAGATTCTGATCTCTGAAGCGGTTGCCTTCAGGATTGCAGGCTTGCCACAGTAAGAGTACAATACGGAGTAGTAGTGGCCGTCATACTCGATGTGGTAGTTGTTGGGAACTTTTAGGACCGCTTTATAGTCGCAAGCCGTGTAACATCCGCCTGGCAGTGGTTTCATACATGGTTTGTCATACTTTTCGAAAGCATCCTGTCTTGAGAAATCCTTGCCTTGAAAAGATCGTTTATTGAGGACTGCTACTATTTTTTTGATTTCAGCATTCAGGTCTTCAAATGATACATATATCTTTTCTTTCAGTTTCTCAACCAGGTGTATTTCAAGATAACGTACATGATTTTCAACTGTAGGCTTGCCTTTCTTATC
>NZ_JBQKLL010000103.1:0-1960 GCF_052116245.1 Blautia sp. Sow4_E7 | reverse complement strand
ATTCGTGGTCGTATTTACGTTGGGTACGTGACATTGAGAGTTCCTCCTTATTCTCTTTATTATACATGAATTCTTTGAGAATAAGGTGTCAACTTTATTTATACAACATCAGCATAGCTTTAGTCCAAACTAAAGCTTCTCCAAAAACGAAGCAAAGGGCTGAAGCAAAAGGAATAAAACTTTACGATGACCTTTCACCCGAAAAAGTTAAAGAAGTTCGTGAAAAAGTGAAAAAAAGGAAAACTGGAGGTAACAACAATGCTTGATATTACATTTTACAAAAAGCAAAATAATGATAATTTTGTTCCTTGTACAATAGAATTGTGCGATGAAGATTACAAAAAACTAATTGTTTCAAATTTTGCAAAAAGATTTCACTCTGAAAAACAATGCTTAATAGTGGAAGAAGAAGAATATTCTATCGGTGCGGTGTATTGTGATGCTCTTGTTTTGGAGGAAGCTAAAGAAATTTGTAATAGATTACTGTTTGAAGAACTTGAGAAAGTACAAAATTACTGCAGTAGAATTGAAGGAGAAACTATAAACAAAAGCAAGTTGAACTTTATGTTTGTGCTTAGAGACGTGCTAAGTAATCTCGGCGAATGTCAATATTTTTCATACGTTTGAAATAAAGGTGTTTTGAACAAACGCACAATCGGAAGTTGTAGTAAAGGAGGTTTACAATGGGGGTTTGGATTTTTATGTTGATTATGGATTTGCTTCTTCCATTTACGATGATTGGTTTTGGAAGATATTTTATGAAAAAGGCTCCAAAGGAAATAAATTCAGTATTTGGATATCGGACTTCGATGTCTATGAAGAACAAAGACACATGGGAATTTGCTCATAAATATTGTGGTAAAGTCTGGTATGTCTGTGGAATGGTTATGTTGCCGATAACAGTAATATTCATGCTTTTAGTGATTGGAAAAAATGAAGATTGTGTTGGGAGTATAGGAGGGATTATCTGTGGTGTTCAACTTATTCCTTTAATTGGGTCTATTCTCCCAACAGAAATAGCATTAAAAAAGAATTTTGATAAGAATGGAACAAGACGATAAATTCAAGTTGTGGAATCGACTGAAAGGAAGCATTATATGTTCTATATTGTTTTTGACTTTGCGATGGCAGTGATTATGCTTTTATTTGGAATATGGTTTTATAGGTCAAAAGGACAAGCATCTAAATTCTTGTCTGGTTATAATATGAAATCGGCAGAAGAACGAAAGAAATATGATGAAAATGCTATGTGTAAGGTATATGGGAAAAGAATGATGTTTATGTCAATTCCTTTTATTGCTGGAATGATTATAGGCATTTGGTATCCGGGAATCGGTTGTTTAATTGCATGGGTGATATGGTTTGTTATGTTTATTCTGCTGCTTATGGATAGACATAAAAGAGAAGGTTAATTTATAGAGGAATAGAATGTTTTTGGGGTGAAAATACCGTTTATTTGTTTTAGACATACGATGTCCGGTTGAAAATTAGCGGATTCTCGTTTTATGTCGTGGTAATTTTGGTATATATTGGTAAGCTGTAAGTGGAAGAGAGGTAGAGACATGGATACAAAAAAGATTGGAGCTTTTTTAAAGCAATGTCGTAAAGAAAAGAATCTTACACAAGAGCAGCTTGCTGAAAAGTTTGGAGTATCTGCAAGAACAGTTTCCAGATGGGAAACAGGAATAAATATGCCAGATCTCAGTATACTTGTTCAACTTGCTGAGTATTACGATGTTGAGATGAGAGAGCTCCTGGATGGAGAAAGGAGCCAGACTATGAATAAAGAGATGAAAGAAACATTGGACAAAGTTGCGGTGTATGAAGAATGGGTGAAACAAAAAGCATTATAAACTGTATCCCTTGTCAAGGACATTTTGAATTAGTGTAGTGCCTATTTTTTAGACACCTACACAAAAGTGATATCCCTGATTTTGGACATTCCTTTGTTTGGTTATCC
>NZ_JBQKLL010000102.1:0-2058 GCF_052116245.1 Blautia sp. Sow4_E7 | reverse complement strand
AAAATGTCCGCCAGAAATTTAAATAAAAGTCTCTGGCGGACAGAAATTCCGTCTGATTCCGGGCAAAAAATACCGGATGGTTTTGGACAAAACCGGTCGTCAGTAACAATACATATCCCAGATTTTATTATTTGACAAATCGTCCTCTTCTATAAGACTAATATCTTTCGACAACGCAAAAACAATATTAAAAAACACCTGAGGATCTTTATGATTAAATTTACAGAACTGAAAAACGCGATGAAAGGGATTCTCTGGCATAAACAGTCAGTCCTGAGTCATATACATGTGCTGGTCTTTAGTGTCATCTTCGGACCACTCCATATAATCCATCAATATATTATTTAGCCGTTTCCAATCTGCCAGCAATGTTTGATTTTCTCTATCATCTTTCTCCAGATTCTTAAAGCCGTAGCTATAATAATCCCTCAACATATCTTTAAAGCTCTGATCAAACTTTAATGCTGTAATAAGTTCCTCATGTGTAGCCATTTTATCCCTCCCTGACAGAAATAAACAGAGTGTCATCATACTATTAATTGTAGTATAACAACACTCTATAAAACTATCAACTGGGCTTACATATCAATTCCGCCATCAATTCCATCACTCATGTCATTGTCAATGGCTCCTTCGATTTCGGAATTTGCACAGTTATCGATGGAGCTCTCAATTCCAATACTCTCCTCACTGTCAATGGTTCCTTCGATTCCAATATTTTCGGCCTCATTGATTTCAGCAAAATCACCATCTCGATCAAAGCCAGTTGTATGTGCAATTTCCTGCTGATTGTCGCCTAATGTGTATTGTCCATTCTCAGACCGTGCATTATAGTCAAAAGAAATTTGATTGCAATTATCAATTATAGACTGATCAACTTTAATTGAATTTAAAAATTCTTCTTTTCCCATGATTGGTCTCCTTAATATTTTTTTATTGCCAAACTAATTTTAACGGCTTCTAATGGGGCAAAAGATTCATAAGTTCATGATATCTTTTTCTTCTTATATTACTAAATACAATTATTGTTGGTGTATGTGAATTTGCATTGTATTTTACTGGAATCGAGATTTTACACCACAATAAATTCCAGTCGACCTGAATCATCTTCGCATTAACAATTTCTGATAATGGATAACTTTTTTCTTTTCCGAAAAAAGGAGGAAGTCCTTTTTTTACAATAAAGCATTTTTGTTTGTCTGAATATGCATACCTTTCAAATGGATGCAAAAGATTCCACGCCTTCCACTCATTTTTAACAACACTTCTAACCGCTTTCTTCTTAGGAAAAGTTCCACTATGTCCGTAGAAAAGACTTTCTATTTTTCCTTTAAAAATTTCAAAATCTTTTTTACATCCAAAGATATAATATAATACTCCAATTATCAAGATTCCCAAAAGGAACGGTACTGCTTTTCCAAACCCTCTGGAGCACATAGCCGATAACAGTATGGTTGTAACCACAAGTGCTATTTTGTTAGTATTCTCATCCAGAAACAGAAGCGTCATGATCAGGGAAATGAACATTAGAATCCACGCGAAGAAAGTGTCATCACCATTTCCAGATATCACAATGTACATAACCAAAAAAAATGCCTACACCTTTAATAAATTTTTGAATTTTCTCCCAAATATCCATTGTATCTTTCCTCCCTCTCTTTTATGTACTTCATTCTACTCTTTTTCTATGCTTTTGTCGAAAGTTAATCCGAATATTTTGTTATATATGTAAAAATAGCTTAATCATTTGATCCAAATGATTAAGCACATCTAATTCCTTATAGGTAAGGTATAACGACACTTGCGATAGCTTATATTCCATGGTACCAAGAATTGAATGTTTCAATTCCTTATAGGTAAGGTACAACAACAGCATTTACCTGTTCTTAAGATTCATTATTACAGATTTGGTTGCTTTTTGCAACTTTTTTATTGTGAATTTTGAGTAATAAAAAAACGATAACCAAATGGCTACCGTTTAGGTTCTGTACCTTCAAAACTACATACATGTTACATCCTCTATGGAATCATTTCTAACCTTGCGATTATTGGTCAAGC
>NZ_JBQKLL010000101.1:0-2115 GCF_052116245.1 Blautia sp. Sow4_E7 | reverse complement strand
ATATGTCCCCTGACGAATTCGAAAAACTGTATGAAAGGGTGAATGTTCTGCCGGCTGCTTAGCTGGCGGAACCTCTCATTTTAATCTGTACTAAATCTTGACATAAGACCAATCGTTCTCCATAAATCAGTTCATTTACTGTATTGTTCCATCGAAACTCTATATTTTCAGTTTTCATCAGCTGGTCATGGTAGATTTTCGTTGCACGTAATGTATCTCTTCGATGAACAATGATGACTTTCTTAGCAATTCGACTTAAAAGAACAGCATCTGATACAGCAGAATTTCCACCACCAACAACCACCACGATCTTATCTTTATAAAACATACCATCACAGGAGGCACAATAAGCAACCCCATGACCTATCAATTCTTTTTCTTTAGCGAGACCAAGTTCTCTTGGATTTGCTCCAGTAGCAATCACTACTGTTTTCCCAATATAAATTCCCGAACTAGTTTCTACTCTCTTAAGCTTTCCTGTTAAATCCATATTAAAAACTTCAGTATATTCACTTTTAGCGCCAAATTTTTCCGCCTGTTTTTGCATTTTCTCTGCCAATGAAAATCCGTCAATTCCATTTTCAAAACCAGGATAGTTATCAATCTGCCAGGTCAATGACATTTGACCACCTGCAGATAATTTTTCTAAAACAATTGTATCAAATCCTGCTCTGGCTGCATATAATGCTGAAGTATACCCTCCAGGTCCTCCCCCCACGATAATCATATCGTAAACATGATTTTCATTCATACAGCAGTCCTCCTTTTATTTTTCCAATGCTTCATTAATAAAATTCTCTATCATTATTTTTGATTCAGGTGCAACAATAGAATCTATTGCCTTTCCATCTCGATATAAAACCAGCGTAGGAATTATCTCAATCTTTTCAGCTTCTGCAATCTGTGGTTCTTCATCAATATTTACTTTTCCAGCAATAAGAATATCGCTGTATTCTTCACTTATTTTTTCATAAGCCGCTCCAATTCTACGGCAATAACCACACCAAGGTGCCCAGAAATCAACCAAAACCGGTTTTTCTTTATGAATTAATTGTCCAAACTTTTCTTTATTTATATTTATTGATGTCATATTTTTCAACTCCTTCTCCTGTTTGAACTTAATATACCTCATAAAAAGTCTTACTTCAGTGATGATATCACAGAAAAGATAATTTACTTTATTACACTTCTTTTTATTTCTATTTATGGCATATGCCAGTTACATAATTGACGCATCTAAAAAAAGCAAGTATACTATGTTCGTAAAGGAGATAACGGTTATGAACTTCGAAAATTGTTTTCCACTATGGAATGACTTAAATACAGCACAGAAAAAAATAATTTCAGACAATTTAATCACACAGTATGTAAAAAAAGGGACAATCATTCACAATGGAAACCTGGATTGCACTGGATTATTACTGGTTAAATCCGGGCAGCTTCGAACCTACATACTTTCAGATGAAGGACGAGAGATTACACTTTACCGTCTGTTCGATATGGATATGTGTCTTTTATCCGCCTCATGTATCATACGCTCCATTCAATTTGAAGTAACCATTGAAGCAGAAAAAGATACTGATCTTTGGATCATCCCTGCTGAAATCTATAAGGGCATTATGAAGGAATCTGCTCCCGTCGCAAACTATACCAATGAGTTAATGGCCACCCGTTTTTCTGATGTCATGTGGCTGATTGAACAAATCATGTGGAAGAGTTTGGATAAGCGTGTTGCTTCATTTCTTTTAGAAGAGACCTCTATCGAAGGAACAAACGAGCTGAAAATCACTCATGAGACGATTGCTAATCATCTTGGTTCCCACAGGGAAGTTATCACTCGAATGCTTCGATACTTTCAAGGCGAGGGTCTCGTCAAACTCTCCCGCGGCAAAATCACAATCCTTGATCCAAAAAGACTGGAAACACTCCAAAGGTCATAAAATTGTTTTTCTGTAACATATAAAGAAGAATCCTCCATTTATCAGAATTATGAAAGTCATTCTAATTGTTGATGCTCTTTTAAAATAGCATTTTATAGATCTTATTGCCTGTCGTCAGGTTGCTCTGTATACTGTCATTATCCTACAGAAAGAAAAAATCTCAGAGCACCCTCTT
>NZ_JBQKLL010000100.1:0-2380 GCF_052116245.1 Blautia sp. Sow4_E7 | reverse complement strand
CAATAAACGTAGATAATTTATTGATACTCACGTCAGGTACAGAACAATATCTGATGACCTGCAAGAACAAAAAATAAATATTTTACTGACAACTACCTTGACAGTCAGCGATCGGCCCTTTTGTCCTGCTCAGAACGCTCGGCAATTTTCAGTACCATAATGCAAAATGCGCAATAATCAATGATGATTTCCGCAATAAACAGTACTGATAATAAAATATAATTCTTTTTAAACGCACAGGTACCAATGCAGATATAAAGCCAGATCATATCTCCGATTCCTTTTGCTGCAAGGGTGACCATTAAGGCCTTTCTGTAGCCTGCTGTGGTCTTTTTTATTTCCCGGAAAAGGATCAGGAAATACTGGGCCAGTGCCATGGCCAGGTAGCATGCGATCTGGATTTCGTAATTGATCCTTCCTGTGGATTCCAGATTTTCGATGCCTGTATAATAGTACAAAAAGATGATGGTCAATTCTGTCACAATGACGGTTACAATGCAGAGAAGACCTCTTTGCACGTTTCTCAGATGATCTCTTTTTTGTCTTCCATACCACCAGATGATTCCCAGATATTCAAGCACCAGCCAGAGGACCAGATATACCCGGCTCCACATAACGCTCAGTGATACCAGTAAAATTGCAGCTGCCGAATATACTTTGGCTTTTAAATTCATTTTTCCCAGAATATCCGTGATTTTTTCCGTATCACTGATAAAGAAAAGCAAACTGTATATATTAAGGGCACAGGCAAAGGAAGTAATCAGCAGTTTCATAAGATTTTACTCCAAAGTTTCAGATA
The DNA here is from genome assembly GCF_052116245.1 of Blautia sp. Sow4_E7. Classification (NCBI taxonomy): domain Bacteria; kingdom Bacillati; phylum Bacillota; class Clostridia; order Lachnospirales; family Lachnospiraceae; genus Blautia; species Blautia sp. Sow4_E7. The sequence goes on along the minus strand of NZ_JBQKLL010000100.1, from coordinate 1,581 downwards.
TTCTTCTTTAAATTCATTTAACCGGTATTTGCTGATGGGGACTTCGAAATCCCCGTCCAGGGATACGGTCTGGGAATTGTATTTCTGGATTTTGTTCATATTGATGATGTAGCTTCTGTGCACCTGAAAAAAGCCTTTGTCGCTTAACTGGTCGCACATATTTTTCAGGGTGCCGCGCCAGCGGTAGGTGTGTCCTTTGCAGTAGATCCAGATCTTGTCCCGCATGCCTTCAATATAGACAATGTCAGAGTATTTGACACTGTACATTTCGTTCTGGAACTGAAAGCTGAGGTAGTCCTCGGTTTCTGTGAATTTCTGCTGGATGGCATCCAGGGTTTCGTTCAGTTCCTGATTGTTTACCGGTTTCACCAGGTAGCGGAATGCGTCTACCTTAAAGCTTTCAAACACAAATTCACTGTAGGCGGTGAGAAAAACAATAATCATCTCCTTGTTCTTCTCCCGGATCGCCTTTGCAACTTTCATCCCGTTTCTTCCCGGCATTTCCACGTCCAGAAACAGGACATCGATCAGATTCAGATCCGATTCCAGCAGTTTTTCCCCATTTTCAAAGGTCTGAATGCTGAAATTGATGTCATTGGAAAAATAATAACGCCGTATTTTCTCTTTCAAAAACTCACAAATCTGTTTTTCGTCATCACAAATAGCTATTCTCATTTCTGCCCTCTCTGAAAAAGTTACTGTATGCCCCCAGACAATAACTTGGAACTGCTATTTGATCCTGATCTATGAAATTTTGCGATGCTGTTTCTTATATAAAGCTTTGTCCGAATACATTCTGGCGTCTGCCGTTTTTATGATGTCTTTTTCGCTGATTTCAAGTCTCGTCCTTAATGCACCGCCTACCGCCAGACCTGTATCTGGTTCTATGTCAGAAACTTTTTCCCGGTAGTCCTTAATGGATTTTAGTAAAGTTTCATGGGTTTCTTCGCTGCAGGACGGGGTGATGAGCAGAAATTCATCGCCGCCCCAGCGGATGCAGATGCCGTCTTTTGGAAGTACTTCTTTCAGAATGTTGGCAGTTTCACGAATATAGAGATCTCCTGTATTATGTCCTAAATGATCGTTGACGCCTTTCAGGTCGTTGCAGTCACACATCATATAGGTACAGGGAAGACAGACGGATTTATTGAAATCGAATTTCAGAAAGTAGTTTCGATTGTATAAGCCTGTGAGATTGTCGTAAAAGGTAAGGGATTCAAATTTTTTCTTCAGGCTCATCAGCTCCGTTACATCGTTCACCACGCCGCATACCCCATATATTTTGCCGTCCACATAGACGGGATTTTTAGCGATTTCTTTATAGACGGTTTTGCCATCCTGGTCAAATTCGGAATAACAGTGGCATGGGTTGCCAGTCCGCATAATGTCTTTGTCCTGGTCGTAATAGAGCTTGCCAAGCTTTTCATCATACTGGATGTCCATGTCCGTTTTCCCCAGAATGGATTTTTCGTAACCGCCAAATAATAATGCGGTCAGATATAAAATTACCCCAGCTCTTTGCGAGTTGGAGTAATTCACTATAATTCACATGCGATTTTTGATAGATTGGAGTTTTTCACT
>NZ_JBQKLL010000099.1:0-2434 GCF_052116245.1 Blautia sp. Sow4_E7 | reverse complement strand
CGAATGGGACATCTCATCTTGAGGGGGGCTTCACGCTTAGATGCCTTCAGCGTTTATCCCTTCCGGACTTGGCTACCCGGCCGTAGACTTGGCAGTCTAACCGGTACACCAGCGGTCCGTCCATCCCGGTCCTCTCGTACTAAGGACAGCTCCTCTCAGATATCCTACGCCCACGCCGGATAGGGACCGAACTGTCTCACGACGTTCTGAACCCAGCTCGCGTACCGCTTTAATGGGCGAACAGCCCAACCCTTGGGACCTACTACAGCCCCAGGATGCGATGAGCCGACATCGAGGTGCCAAACCACTCCGTCGATGTGAACTCTTGGGAGTGATAAGCCTGTTATCCCCAGGGTAGCTTTTATCCGTTGAGCGATGGCATTCCCACTTAATACCACCGGATCACTAAGCCCTACTTTCGTACCTGCTCCACCCGTCGGTGTCGCAGTCAAGCTCCCTTCTGCCTTTGCACTCTTCGAATGGTTTCCGTCCATTCTGAGGGAACCTTTGGGCGCCTCCGATACCCTTTCGGAGGCGACCGCCCCAGTCAAACTCCCCGTCTGGCATTGTCCCACCGCCGGATTACGGCGGCTGGTTAGAAGTCCAATACTGCAAGGGTGGTATCCCAACAGCGGCTCCATGGCAACTGGCGTTACCATTTCTCAGCCTCCCACCTATCCTGTACATGCAATACCGAACCCCAGTACCAAACTGGAGTAAAGCTCCATGGGGTCTTTCCGTCCTGGCGCAGGTAACCAGCATCTTCACTGGTACTTCAATTTCACCGGATGCATTGTCGAGACAGCGCTCAAATCATTACGCCTTTCGTGCGGGTCGGAACTTACCCGACAAGGAATTTCGCTACCTTAGGACCGTTATAGTTACGGCCGCCGTTTACTGGGGCTTAAATTCAAAGCTTCGACTTGCGTCTAACCTCTCCTCTTAACCTTCCAGCACCGGGCAGGCGTCAGCCCATATACCTCACCTTTCGGTTTCGCATAGACCTGTGTTTTTGCTAAACAGTTGCTTGAGCCTATTCTCTGCGGCCACTTCTCAGTGGCACCCCTTCTCCCGAAGTTACGGGGTCATTTTGCCGAGTTCCTTGACAATGCTTCTTCCGCCGGCCTTAGGATTCTCTCCTCATCCACCTGTGTCGGTTTACGGTACGGGTACGGTATAAACAATAGCGGCTTTTCTTGACGCATGGCTCACGGACTTCACTACTTATATTTCGTTCCGCATCACGGCTTCCCATTGCCACCCGGATTTGCCTAAGTGACTGGTACCCCGCTTGCACCGGGCTTTCCATTCCCGGCTTCCGCTTTCCTTACGTGTCCCCACAGTTCTGTCATACCGCAGTACAGGAATCTCCACCTGTTGTCCATCGGCTACGACTCTCGTCCTCGCCTTAGGCCCCGACTTACCCAGGGCAGATCAGCTTTACCCTGGAAACCTTGGATATTCGGCCTAGAGGATTCCCACCTCTATCTCGCTACTCATTCCGGCATTCTCTCTTCCATGCAGTCCACAGCTCCTTACGGTACTGCTTCGTTCCGCATGCAATGCTCCTCTACCGATCCTTACGGATCCCTTAGTTTCGGTGGTACGTTTCAGCCCCGGACATTTTCGGCGCAGGGCCTCTCGACCAGTGAGCTATTACGCACTCTTTGAATGAATGGCTGCTTCTGAGCCAACATCCTGGTTGTCTTCGAGACCCCACATCCTTTTCCACTTAACGTACACTTTGGGACCTTAACTGAAGGTCTGGGCTCTTTCCCTTTTGACTGCCCAACTTATCTCGTGCAGTCTGACTCCCGGTCTTGTCTACATGGCATTCGGAGTTTGATATTCTTCGGTAGGCTTTGACGCCCCCTAGGAAATTCAGTGCTCTACCTCCACAAGACTCATGACCGAGGCTAGCCCTAAAGCTATTTCGAGGAGAACCAGCTATCTCCGGGTTCGATTGGAATTTCTCCCCTACCCACACCTCATCCCCACCCTTTTCAACGGATGTGGGTCCGGACCTCCACTGCCTCTTACGGCAGCTTCATCCTGGACATGGGTAGATCACCCGGTTTCGGGTCTACTCCTACTGACTTAAGGCCCTCTTAAGACTTGGTTTCCCTACGGCTCCGCACCTGAAGTGCTTAACCTTGCCAGTAAGCGTAACTCGCCGGACCGTTCTACAAAAAGTACGCGGTTGCACGCATAAGGTGCTCCCACAGCTTGTAGACACAGGGTTTCAGGTTCTCTTTCACTCCCCTCCCGGGGTCCTTTTCACCTTTCCTTCACAGTACTATGCGCTATCGGTCACTAAGTAGTATTTAGCCTTAGGGGGTGGTCCCCCTGACTTCCCACAAGGTTTCTCGTGTCTCGTGGTACTCTGGATCCTGCTCAGTCTCATCAGCTTTCACGTACGGGGCTTTCACCCTCT
>NZ_JBQKLL010000098.1:0-2513 GCF_052116245.1 Blautia sp. Sow4_E7 | reverse complement strand
CCTCCTGTGGTGTTTTTCGTGAAAAGTGTGAAACACACTTTTTACACTTTTCACACCATTATCTCATCTTTTGGAGACGCAAGGAAGTTGACTGGTTATTCACCATTTACGGTTTTCCGGAATATCATTGCATTTCCAGAAGAGAATATCGGGGAATTTTTATAGAACAGTTTGTTTTGATGAAGTAGTTTTCATCATGGCAGGCTGTTTTTTTATTGCTTTTGAATTTGTAAGGAAATTTTACCTGTGGAAAATTTGCAAAATTTCGGAAAAATGTGTCCGAAAATCCTCCCGCCAGTCCGGTGTACATGAAGGGAAAACTTTCAGAACACAAAGGAGGTACTGATTATGCAGAACAAATTATTTTTAAAAGCAGCAGATGTATGTGAACTTTTGGAGGTATCTACAACCTCTGCTTATGAGATCATTGCAAATTTGAACAGCGAACTGGAAAAGAAAGGGTATCTGGTTCTTAAAGGAAAGGTTCCGACCAAGTATTTTGTGGAACGTTTTTACGGGATTGAGGATGTCTGTCAGATCCCGCAGGAGAAGGGAGTGGAATGGTTCCATGCGTAAAAGAAAGATGTATTTGTCAGTGGAAGACGTAGCGGAAGTATTTGATATCTCGGTCTCTTTTGCTTACAGGGTAGTGGAACGGATGAACGCTGACCTGGCAAATAAAAATTATTATGTGATTTTAGGACGGGTGCCCACTCGTTATGTTGAGGACAAGATTTATGGTCTGGAACATGTAGAACAGTATTTATCGGAGGAAAAAGCAATATGAGTATGACACAGGAAAAAATGTATATGAACGTAGATGATGTTTGTGCAGTATTGGGAGTATCGAAAGCCTTTGCATATAAAATCATGAAAGGCTACAACGAGGAACTGAAAGAAAGAGGATTTCTGGTTATTCCCGGAAAGATATCAACGAAATTTCTTGCCGAGAAGATTTATGGCATGAAAGTGGAGGAATAGCAATGGGAGTATATAAAGAAGGAAAAAACTGGAAAGTACAGGTGTATTACAAGGACTGGCAGGGAAACCGGAAGAGAAAACAGAAACGTGGCTTTCGGACCAAGGGAGAAGCAAAAGAGTGGGAGAGGGATTTCCTTCAGCAGCAGACGCAGAGTGTTGAGATCGAGTTTGGTAATTTCCTTGAGCTATATTACAAAGATATGGAAGTCCGCCTGCGTGAAAATACCATGTACACAAAACGTTATATCATTGATTTGAAAATCAAGCCATATTTTGAGCATAAGGTCTTAAGTGAGATTACAGTTGCAGATATCAGAAACTGGCAGAACGAGTTGTTGAAGCAGAATTATTCTGAGACATATCTGAAAACGATCAACTGCCAGCTGGGTGCAATTTTTAATTATGCTGTGCGGTATTACAATCTGAAAGATAAGTCCTCTGTTCAGCTGTCTTCGCACCTTACCGATTGTCCGGATCAGGTCCTCTAATCCTTTTACGGGAAGATAGGCTGCCTGAACCGGAATAAGTACCGCATCCGCACATGCAAGTGCATTGATGGTGAGCATTCCCAGGGATGGCATACAGTCGATTAATACATAATCGTACAGACCTTTCACCTGATCAATATACTGCCGGAGTACCAGTTCCCTGCTCATAAAATTCACCAATGACACTTCCATTCCAGCAAGTTCAATATTTGCCGGAAGTAAATCAATCCCCTCTTCGTGGCGAAGAATACCCAGAGAATCGTCAAATGTTTCCTCATTTACAATTTTCATAAGAATTGTAGCCAGTGTTACATTCAACTCATCCGGATTGTGATAGCCAAGACTTCTATAAGAGTGGCATCTCATTTATTAAATTGGGGCGTAGGAACAAGTATGGGAACAGAGGAAATAAAAAGGGAAGTTGTTGAATGGATGTCTGAAAAAGGAAATGATGAACAAGTTAATTTTTCGAGAAAACTATCAAGTGTCTATGAAGCTTACCAACAGCTTCTTGGTTCAGACGCAGAGGAATTACTTGTTTCGGCTGGTTGCGATGATACAGGGTACCCGTGGAGTGATTCTCCTGTAGAAACAATTATAGATGTAGTTCAACTTCCGGAAGATAGTGCTGAACCGTTGGATACAGAATCAACAGATACGCAATCAACAACATCTGATATTAATAATTCAGATAATGCAAACAGTCTAGCCAATAATTCAGAAATTGCAGATGACACTCAGACTGATACATATCCCGGTCCCGATGTGGCAGAAATCGTCAACCTTAAAGGTGATGAGACCACAGTTTATAAGTTGGTAGATGGCAGATATATGGATCGTGTAAATGCTATTTTTATTTTTGATGGAGTAGATACATGGACAGATGAAAATGGGGTTGAATGGAATGAAATTGTGAAATGAAGGAAATATACTTTAAACTGTATCCCTTGTCAAGGACATTTTGAATTAGTGTAGTGCCTATTTTTTAGACACCTACACAAAAGTGATATCCCTGATTTTGGACATTCCTTTGTTTGGTTATCC
>NZ_JBQKLL010000097.1:0-2530 GCF_052116245.1 Blautia sp. Sow4_E7 | reverse complement strand
TTCAAATTGAACAAAATCGCTGCGCGATGGCCTGCCAAGGCTGTGGCGCAGTTTTCTACTTTTTCTAAAAAAGGCAGTGACAGGATTGTCCCAAGATAGTATTGTTAAAGCACGACCAATAACAAACTTCAAACACGGGCTTAGTCCCGACAACTGCCTATGAAAATGATACCACCTTCAGGCTGCTTTCACAAGCAGTTTTATTTTGCAAATGCTCCTCCATAATGGGTAGTTACTGTTGTTATTACTACTTTTATTTCATGGAGGTTATTTTATGTACGAAGATATTTTTGAATTAGTAACTATTGCTGCACAGAAAAAGAATCTTAAGGAATCCACTACAAAGGCGTATTGTCACGCCCTTAGCCCTTTCCTGAATGCTACAGGTAAACCCTGGCAGGAACTTACTGTAGCTGATGCGGATGATTACCTGACCACCAAAAGACTGATGGGCATTTTACCTGAAACCTACAACCACTACTATGGTGCTTTACGCTTCATGTACAAGCGGGTACTCAAGCTCAACTGGGACGAAGATGAAATTCCCAGAATGAAACGTGACCGCTCCCTTCCTACTGTTCTCTCAAGAGAAGAAGTGAATGCAATCCTTGATATCACCACAAACCTGAAATACAAAGCCATCTTTGCTGTTATGTACTCAGGCGGTCTTCGAGTGTCTGAAGCAACCCATTTGCATTATGATGATATATCTCGAAGCAATCATTCCATTCACATCCGCAATACCAAAAACAGAATGGACCGATACACCATTCTGGCTGACCGCACTCTCGACATTCTGACTCAGTACTGGTTTCAGTGCCAAAGACCCAGAAATATCCTCTTTCCAAGTCAGACAACCGGAGAATATCTGGATATCTCTGCGGTAAATCAAGTATTAAGAAGAAGCTCTGAACGGGCCGGAATCCCTAAGCATGTCACTTCACACGCATTCAGGCACAGCTTCGCCAGTCATCTTCTGGAAGCCGGATGTGATATTAAATATATTCAGGCATTGTTAGGTCACTTGGATCCTAAGTCTACCGAGATTTATCTTCATGTCAGTAACAAAACTTTACTTGGCATTAAAAGCCCTTTTGATATACAGGAGGATTCATAATGAAGCATCCTACTGTACAGGATATATTTCTACGGTTTTATCCTGAATACCTTGATAAATACACACCTTCTCCCCAGCAGTCCAAAGCTGCAAACTGCATCATCAACTGCAAAACCGGTGCTTATGGTGCCAACGTAAGCATGTGTGAGGACTGTGGCCACTTGCAAATCCATTATAATTCCTGCCGTAACAGATGCTGTCCCATGTGTCAGGCACTACCAAAAGAAATGTGGATAGACAAATGCCGTGAGGATGTTCTGGATGCTCCTTACTTTCATGTGGTATTTACTGTTCCACAAGAACTCAATTCTTTAATCTACAGCAACCAGCAGCTTCTATATGATGCAATGTATCATTCTGTTTCCGCAACTATAAATGAGCTGACCGAAGATACAAAACATCTCGGAGCAAAGGTTGGATATATTTGCGTGTTACATACCTGGGGCTCTGAAATGAATTACCATCCCCATATTCATGTCATTCTACTCGGTGGTGGTCTGACTTCCAACAATCAATGGCGTGATAAAGGAGAAGAATTCTTTCTTCCGGTAAAAGTGTTATCAAAACTGTTTCGGGGTAAATATCTGGATGAACTGAAAAACCTCTGGGAAGAGAAAAAACTTCAGTTTCACGGAAGCAGTGAAAAGTACCGCAACCATTATGTTTTCAAAGAACTCCTAGACCTTTGTTATGACAAAGACTGGGTTCCTCATTGCAAAAAAACCTTCAACGGTGCACAGTCCGTTATTAACTACCTTGGAAAATACACCCACCGGATTGCCATCAGCAACCATCGTATCATCCGCATGGATGAAGATACCGTTACTTACTATGTCAAAGACTACCGAGAAGAAGGCAACTGGAAGGAATTTACCATTTCCGGTGTTGAATTTATTCGCCGGTTTCTTATGCATGTGCCTCCTAAACGCTTTGTCAGAATCAGGCACTATGGGTTACTATGTACCAGAACCAAAACCAGACATCTGACATTATGCCGGAATCTCCTTGGCTGCAAACAGTATCTTTCCCGGCTGAAAGACCTGGATACTCCACAGATGCTCGAAACCCTCTACGGTATTAAGGTTACTGTCTGTAAATGCTGTGGCGGACACCTTGGGAAACCACAACAGCGGATACCACTACGTATTTAAAGCTTGATATTCATATTTTTTGAAAAGCCTCAGAAATGAGGTCTATTTGTCGTGCTTAGATTCAGAAACGAGCCATCTGCCACAATGGCACAACCTTTATCTTATAGTAAAGTGTAAAGATTGAAAGTCCATACATATCGGCTCCGGTGACGCGACTTTGTTCACTATAGAAAAATCGAAATTGATGTAAACGATAGGGCAGTTTATCAAATGTTGTAAGCTGCTTTATCGTTTACACCAACTTCGATTGGTTTCTAATCAA
>NZ_JBQKLL010000096.1:0-2558 GCF_052116245.1 Blautia sp. Sow4_E7 | reverse complement strand
CCATTCAACAACTGTTATATATAAAACAAGGGTGAGAAGCCTGATTTTCAGGCTTGCCACCCTTACATATCATAGAAGAATCTTATTTACAGACTTTTTCTCATAGTCTCGTATTTCTTGGCATGAAGCATGTATGTCCTTTGTCTAATTGGGAAATTACTTTCATTTCCCTTTCTGTCAGTTCGAAATCAAAAATATCCAGGTTTTCTTTCATTCTCTGCGGATTTGATGTTTTCACCAATGGCAAAATATTTCGCTGTACAAGCCAATGCAAAATAATCTGTGCATTTGATTTATGATGAGTGTCTGCTATTTTACAGATCGTTGGATCCGCTAACAGGTCATTTTGTCCTGCAGCAAGAGGTGACCAGGCTTGCATTAAAATATTCTGGCTTTGTAAGTAGGCTTCTTCATCTGTCCGCTGGAAAAATGGATTGCATTCCAGTAAATTCGCCATTGGTTTTATTTTATTCCAGAATATAAAATCAGCCAGTCTGTCCTGAGTAAAATTATCGACGCTGATAGCTCGGACTTGTCCCTGTTCGTAAAACTCCTCAAGTGCTTTCCATGCTCCGTAGTAATCATGATAAGGCTGGTGAATCACATACATATCCAGATAATCAAGTTCCAGCCTTTCCAACGACTGTGTAAGACCGCGCTTAGCTCCTTCATAGCTAATGTCTGGAATCCACAGCTTTGTTGTAACAAACAGTTCCTCCCGCGGCACGCCACAACGTGAAATAGCCCTTCCGACAGCTTCCTCATTTCCATAAGCAGCTGCTGTATCAATCAATCTGTATCCAGCTTTAATTGCCTGCACCACAGCCTCTTCACAAGCACTTTCATCCGTCATACGGAAAACCCCAAATCCAATTTTGGGAATTTCCACACCATTATTTAAAACAAATTTTTCCTTCATAAAAAATTCCTCCTACAAGATTTTTGTGATGTAATCATAACCAATAAAGTGAATAATAGCAAATACTTATAAGGAATGCTTTATTATAGATAAAAAGAATGTTAAAAAGAAGTTTGTCTAAAATGTGTTACGTATATAAAATATAATTACAAGATGTAATTTCAGGCTTTTTGTGCTATACTTTTTTACAACACAAAACCAAATGGGAGGTCATCGACATGGGGAATTATATTCTTATGCATAAAAGTACTCCAGTTATAAAAATGGAATTAGATGAGCTGGAGGGAATTACCAGGATTCTTTCCGTTTATGCCCCGGAACATCTTCCCATAGGTATTCCGGTAAAAAAGAATACAGTTGATAAAAAAGCCCTAAATCTGTGGTGGGCAGACCGTTCCATCCCCTCAAGCCGTTCCGGAGTCCAGGAAGCACTGGATGAACTTGGACTTGCAGACACAAGGCTTCTGCTTGTCCGGAGTTTTGGCCTTAGTCTTTCCGACCAATATTGGATCAAACCGGAACATACAGACCTTCAATGGGAAAAAATTAATTTTTTCGACAATGCTTTTTCTGATGACATTGGAAATGTATTGTTTGGATTGAAAAAAGGGCAGGGGAATTTTGATTTCAGTTCACCGGATAATACTTCTGACGGCTGCCTGAAAAAAAGATGGAAAATCATAGACGGTAAGAGATGTCTGCTCAAAGGCGGCAGCAACCCTTTCCGTCAGCAACCTTTTAACGAAGTGATTGCATCCAAAATCATGGACAAACTGGGAATTGAGCATATTCCCTACAGTATCCTGTGGGACAATGATATGCCTTATAGCGTATGCGAAGATTTTGTAACAAAAGAATTGGATCTTGTCAGTGCCTGGCGAATTTTCCAAACCCGAAAAAAGAGGAATGATGTATCCGTCTATCAGCACTATGTAAACTGCTGCTCTGAACTTGGCGTCAATGTAGTGCCTGCACTGGATCGAATGATCGTCCTGGATTATATCATTGCAAACGAAGACCGGCATTTGAATAATTTCGGATTACTGCGTAACGCAGAAACTTTGCAATGGCTTGGTGCGTCTCCCGTATTTGACAGTGGTTCTTCTCTTGGATACAACAAAGTTCCTTTTGATATTCTTGGGGAAAGAGAGATTATATGCAAACCCTTTAAGAAAACCCACGATGAACAGTTGAAGCTGATTTCTTCCTTTGACTGGATCGATTTTGGGCAGTTGCAGGATGTAGGTGCTATCATCAGACAAGTTTTTGGCGATGAGCGTGTCAGCAACTTTATTGATCAGAAGAGAATTGACGTGATCGTTCAGTCCACGGAAAAACGAATCCAGAAGCTACAGGCATTTGCTAATCAGAAAAAAATATATTCTATATCTACAGAAAACGATGTAACGGAGAATATAGCAGAAAATTATTTGAACTAGAGTGTGTTGCTGTGAACGGAGTGAACAGTAACGATTTATTATTTGAAAGATAAGTGCGAAAAAAAGCAGGCTTCACATACTGTAGCCTGCTCAGACTGTAGACAAACTTGGTGTTGGGTGTTATGCCCAGCACCATTTTTCTTTTAAAACTTCTTTTCTTTTTATTTTTTTCAAAATCAACAAAAATCTGGCTGTGTTCC
>NZ_JBQKLL010000095.1:0-2677 GCF_052116245.1 Blautia sp. Sow4_E7 | reverse complement strand
AACACGTTGAAAACTTATTGATCAGCTGAAGCGGAAACGCGTTCAGTTACATCCGGAAAGACTGATCAGCTCTTAGCGGAATGCGTGGTCAGATGAGCCGGAATTTGCACGTCTACGCAGAGACAGCGGTCTGCATCGCCGTCATAGGCAAAACCAACGTCCATTCCATTCTCCACCACATATTTCTGCAGTCCCCCGATATGGGTAGAACCGGCATTGTTATTGATGTTGGTGCCATCCGGCTGGGCGTTGATCACGTAGGTTTTGGCGCCGAGAGCGTCAAAAACAGCTTTGGCAATATTCCAGGAGCTTCCGTTAGCACAGTCCAGCGCCACCTTCACGCCGCGGAGGGAATAGACACCCAGAGAGATCAGATACCCTATGTAACGGTTCCTTCCGGAAACATAGTCTACTGTACAGCCGATTTTTTCCTTCTTTGCAAAAGGAATCTCCTCCCATTTCTGCCCGAAGACTTCCAGATTTCCATCCAGATAGGCTTCCACAAGTGAAATGGTCTCCTCGTCCATCTTCTCACCGTTTCCGTTGATCAGCTTGATTCCATTGTCGAAATATGGATTGTGGCTTGCGGAGATCATAATACCGCAGTCAAATTCATCCACCCTTGCCACATAAGCCACAGACGGTGTGGTCGTGACATGGAGAAGATATGCATCCGCACCGGAAGCCACCAGTCCGCCAACCAGTGTATACTCAAACATATAGCTGGAACGGCGGGTATCCTTTCCTATTATGATACGCGCCGGAGTGTGGTCACCGTTCCGGCGTTTCAGTTCTCCGTAATACCAGCCGAGAAAACGGCCTACTTTATATGCATGATCTGCTGTCAGGTTTTCATTTGCCTCTCCGCGGAAGCCATCTGTACCAAAATATTTTCCCATTTTTATAACCTCATCCTGTTGTTTTTCCCCCGAAAAACATCTGCCGTTTCTGCTCACCGCACTCATAAGACTGCTGCAAATTTACTCTACCGTAACGCTCTTCGCCAGATTTCTCGGCTTATCCACGTCAAGTCCCTTTGCCACGCTGACGTAATATCCCATAAGCTGTAACGGAATCACCGCAAGGCTTGTGGCAAAGCACTCCTCTGTCTTTGGAACATAAACGGTAAAGGAAGCCGTATCTTCAATATTATAATTTCCATAGGTAGTCAGCCCCATGAGATAAGCTCCGCGGCTTTTGCACTCTACCATATTGGAAATAGTTTTCTCATAAAGCTCAGACTGGGTGAGCACACCGATCACAAGAGTGCCGTCCTCAATGAGACTAATAGTGCCATGCTTCAGCTCTCCTGCTGCGTAAGCCTCAGAATGGATGTAACTGATCTCTTTCATTTTCAGGCTGCCTTCCAGGCTGATGGCATAATCAAGTCCACGTCCGATGAAAAATACATCCCTGACATTGGCCTGTTTGGCAGCAAACCACTGGATCCGCTCCTTATCGTCCAGGATCTTCTGGATTTGCTCAGGAAGACACTGAAGCTGGGAGATAAGATCCTGATAACGCCCCTGGGAAATACATCCGCGCACCAGCGCAAACTGAACGGCAAGGCAATAACCGGCGATCAGTTGGGTGCTGTAGGCTTTCGTTGTGGCAACTGCGATCTCCGGACCGGCAAGGGTATAAAATACATTATCTGCTTCCCGGGCAATGGAGCTTCCCACCACATTGACAATTCCAAGGGTTTTCAGCCCCTTCTTTTTCGCAAGGCGGAGGGCTGCAAGGCTGTCTGCCGTCTCGCCGGACTGGCTGATCACAATCACCAGACCGTTGGGATCCAGAGGCATGCTGCGGTAACGGAACTCAGATGCCAGATCCACACGCACCGGGATCTGCGCCAGATCCTCCAGCACATACTGACATGCCACGCCTACGTGATAGGCAGAACCACATGCCACAATATATACCTGGGAAAAGGACTGAAGCTCTTCCTCAGTAAGTCCCACAGAAGACAGGTCGATAGCACCATCCTTTAATACGGAATTCAACGTATCCTGAACGGCTTTTGGCTGCTCATGGATCTCCTTCAGCATGAAATGCTCGTAGCCTGCTTTTTCAGCTGCTTCTGCATCCCATTTGATCTGCGTTGGCTTTTTCTCAATCTCATCTCCGTCCAGATTGTAAAAGGTAACGGTCCCATTTGCCAGACGTGCCATCTCCAGATTTCCAATATAATAAACATTGCGGGTATATTTCAGAATCGCAGGAACATCAGAAGCCACATAGCAGTCTCCGTTCTCCACGCCGATAATCATAGGACTGTCCTTGCGGGCAACGTAAATCTCCCCCGGATAATCCTGGAACATGATCGCCAGGGCATAGGAACCGCGGATACGGACCATGGCATGGTTGATGGCATCCACCGGAGTATGCTCATATTTCTTGTAATAGTAATCGATGAGCTTCACTGCCACTTCGGTATCTGTGGAAGAATAAAACTCATAGCCTTTACGAAGGAGCTTATTCTTCAGTTCCTGGTAATTCTCAATGATACCATTGTGAACACCGACCACATTTCCATCATCAGAGGTATGTGGATGAGCATTGGTTGTTATAGCTACCGTTTTTTATCCGAAAGCTACCGGGCTTGCCAGTCCATGAACAGACGGTTATAATGACCATAAATCTATAGAAAGAAAAAGAGCATTCCCTTTATGAT
>NZ_JBQKLL010000094.1:0-2685 GCF_052116245.1 Blautia sp. Sow4_E7 | reverse complement strand
GTAAGCGCCTAATAACAGGGTGGATTTAACTTCCACCGAAAATCTGCCATAATCATAGAGGATAGACGCCAGCATTTTACTACAGATCTGATGCTAGGATCTGTGAAATGCCAGCATTTCACTATAATTATGGGGGTAACGTATGAACACACAAAGACGTACTGCTGACGAACAGTATCAGCTGATTATGGAATGCCGCAACAGCGGTCTCAGTGATTATCAATGGTGTACAGAGCATGACATCAATCCCGGCACTTTTTATAACTGGGTAAAAAGACTTCGAAAGAAAGCATGCTATGATATCCCGCCGGCTAATGGACGGGAAACTTATAGAGCCACACCCAAACAGGAGGTGGTAAAACTGGAAGTAATACCTGATGTTCCTACAGCTATGGATTCTAAGTCATTAGAAACTATTCGGACTGACCGAAGGTTTTCATCATCCATCGAGATTCAATCAGGTACTGTTTCTATTAGGATTTCAAATGATGTCGATCCAATGCTCCTGTCACAGATCATTCGATGCATGGCAGGAAATGTATGTTAGGCGATATCACTGTCGCAGATGAGATCTACGTGATCTGTGGCTATACAGATATGAGGAAATCCATAGACGGATTATGTGCCCTGATCCAGGATCAGTTAAAGATGGATCCCGGTAAAAACAGAGCCATCTACCTGTTCTGCGGCAAACGTAATGATCGTATAAAAGTGCTCCTCCATGAAAGCGATGGTTATGTACTTTTATATAAAAGGCTGGATGCCGGCATCGGAAAATACCGGTGGCCACGCAACCGCAAAGAAGTAAAACCTATCACCTGGAGACAGTTCGACTGGCTCATGTCAGGACTTGAAATCGAGCAGCCGAAGGCCATCAAAAGTGCCTGAAATGCTTGATTTTACGGGACTTTTCGCATGTTTTATGGTATAATAGATCCATAGAAAAGGAGCGAAAAACCATGTCTTCAGGAGCAAACGAGATCCGGCTCTTAGAGCTTAAGGATACTATTTCACAACTGAATACAACAATCAGCACTCAGAACGAGCTCATTCGTTCCATGCAGAAGATGCTGCAGGAACGTGATGAAAAAGACAGCGAAAAGGATAAGCTTATCGCAAATCTTCAGGCTCAGCTGGACTATCTGAAGACAAAACTTTTTGGCTCCACCAGCGAGATACGTCATGACCAGATGCCAGGACAGATGAATCTATTCCAGCTTCAGGATGAAGACGAACCTGCTCCTGTTGAATTGGAAGTTGAGTATATCGAAGTAAAGGCACACACAAAGACCCGCAAGCCAAAGGCAACCTATGATGAAGTCTTTGCTGATCTTCCGACAGAGAAAGTCTATGTCGATACTCTTACCGAGGAGCAGAAAACCTGTATCGAGTGTGGTACAAAAATGGTTCCGATTGGTCATGAACTGATCAGGACTGAGCTGCGATACACAGAACCAAAGCTGGAACGTATCGATTATTATGCGACCACATATGAATGTCCAAAGTGCAAGGAAACGGAAGATCCTCAGTTTATAAAAGATGAGGGAACACCGGCACTGATCCCGGGAAGTTATGTTTCATCCGGACTGGCTGCACATGTGATGTATGCCAAGTATGTCATGTCCATACCTCTTTACCGCCAGGAGAAGGACTTCGAACATCTCGGCGCAAAGATCAGCCGTACTACAATGGCAAACTGGATCATCAGCTGCTCGAAAAACTATTTTTTGCCAATGTATGAATATCTGCATAGAAAACTACTGCAGCGAAGACAGCTGATGGCCGATGAGACTCCGATCCAGGTATTGAAGGAAGAAGGTCGGAGGCCTCAGAGTAAATCCTATGTCTGGCTGGTCCGCAGCGGTGATGATGGTGAGGTACCGATCATTCTGTATAACTATACACCGACCCGTGCCGGAAGTAATGTAGCCACATTTCTGAAAGGTGCAGTTCCGGGATACTATCTCATGGTGGATGGTTACAAAGGATACAATAAAGTACCAGAAGCACAGCGATGTTGCTGCTGGGCTCACATCAGAAGATACTGGCTGCAGGCCATACCCAAAGGGCATGAAAAGGATTATACCAATCCTGCCGTTCAGGGATTTCTATACTGTAATAAGCTGTTCGAATACGAACGTTCTTATCGTGAGAAAGGGCTGTCATTCAAACAGATCTATAACCGCCGTCTGAAGGATCAAAAACCTGTCATAGAGGCTTTTTTGTCGTGGCTTGATCAGCTTCAGCCAAAAAGCGGTGATCGGATCATCCGTGCCATCAACTATTCCAATGGCTGTCGTCCATACATGATGAATTATCTGAAAGACGGAGCATGCAGCCTGAGTAATAATCTTAGCGAGAACAGCATTCGCCCACTGGTCGTAGGCCGCAAGAACTGGCTGTTCAGTGATACGCCTGCAGGTGCAGACGCCAGCATGAAGATCTATTCAATGATCGAAACGGCTAAAGCGAATGATCTGGATCCGAAAAAATATCTGAACTATCTTTTGGGACATCGTCCGAGTGTTGAAATGTCAGACGATGAACTGAAACAGCTTGCCCCGTGGAGCAGCGCTGTTCGGGAAACTTGCAAATAAAAATGGAGTAAAATACTCGCATGTCTGGCATCCTAGCGCAGGGTGCCAGATTTCAGTTATGGGGTACACCTTAAAACTGTGCGCTTAC
>NZ_JBQKLL010000093.1:0-2933 GCF_052116245.1 Blautia sp. Sow4_E7 | reverse complement strand
GAAGGTCCCCTCGATTTTCAGGTAGTATTTTTTCTGTATCTGTTATTCCTGAACAGTTTTCCTTTATGAATTCACTCCACGGCATCAGCTGTTTTATGCCTGCGGGCTCATTTTTATAGTCCGGCATATACAGCAAGAGTGTGTAGAGGTATTGATAAATGTTCAGGTTGTTTGCCTTGGCTGTTTCAATCAGGCTCATGACGATTGCGCTTGCATTTGCACCATCAACCGTATCATGAAACAGAAAGTTCTTCCTGGCTGTTGCGTAAGACTTTGCCCTCCGTTCCGCTGCGTTGTTTGAAATCTCACATCTTCCATCAAGAAGATAGTTCATCAGTGTTTCTTTGTGGTTGAAGGCATAGTTTACTGCTTTTTCAAGTTTGCTTCCGCCTGTCGGATTCAGGGTTCCCAGCCATGACCAGAATTCATTCCATATTTCCGGTTCCTTTTCCTGGCGTTTCTGCTTCCGTTCCTCTGCAGGAAGTTCCTTATAGCAGCGTTCCAGGAAAAACAGACGGTTGCAGAAAGCTACTCCTTTTTCTGCCGGAAGAAGGCCGTTGTCATCTGACCTTCCGGCAGAAGGCTCTTTCAGTTTCTCTTCTGAATTGATATCCAGAAGCTTCAGCTTTTTCCGGCCTCCTGCCGGGACAGCTTCATAAAACTTCCTGCGGCAATGTGCCAGGCAGCATACCAGGACCACATCTTCGATCCTTCCGTATGCGGAGTAACCGTCACAGTGCAGCAGCCCTTTGAATCCGGACAGGAATTCGATCGGGTTTTCCCCGCCTCTGCCGGGCCGGTAATCATAAAGCACGATTCCCGGAAGCCCATCGCTTCCACTCAGATAGATCCACATATAAGATTTTGAGGTGGCTTCCTTCCCTTCTTCATGAAGGACCTGGCATGGTACCTCATCCGCATGGATCACTTCCCGGCCTAAAAGTTCCTGGTGAAGTGCCTCATATATGGGGGCAAAGTATTCCAGCGCACAGTAGTTATACCAGTGTGCTGCTGTTTCCCGTGGAAGAGGGACTCCTTTCTGGAACCAGTCTTTTTCCTGGCGATAGAAGGGAAGATACAGACAGCTTTTCTGGTACATGACCATAGCCACCATATCCGGTGATGCCGGACTATGGGGAAGTAAGGCAGCTGGTGTTTTGGCTGCCCGGATCGTTGTATCGTCCTCCTCGTGGCAGGCCGGACAGACCAGGGTCTCCTGAAGATACCTGACACGTTCTACCTTCGCAGGGGTGATCCTCAGTTCCTCACGGACAGTTTTGTACCCAAGATGTTCCATAGGCGCATCGCAGTCCGGGCAGAAACGTTCCGATTCCGGTACGTCACATCTGATATCCCGGATAGGGAGCAAGGCATACAGATCACCACGTACGGATTTCTTTTTTCTGGTACGTGTATGTTCTTTGACCACGACAGTTTCTTCTGGCTCTGTATTCTGTTCAGACAGATCCACGGATCTTTCCTTCTTTACTTTTTCGCTGGAAGTACCAAAAAACTTTCTCTTAAACTCATCCAGGGTTTCATTCAGGTTTGCAATGGTACTTCTAAGATCTGTCACCGTGCTGCGGAGTTCGTCAACAGTGGAACGCAGGTCAGAGATCGTCTGGTCCTTTTCTTTCAGGCGTTCTTCCTGCTCCGCATTTGTTTTCATAAGCAGCTGGATCATATCCTCAGGATTTACAGGCATTGGCTTTATCCGTCCTTTTCTTTCTTATCTTTATTATAAAGGAAAAGAAAGATGGGCGCAAACCAGCGGGATTTTCGCTTCGTCATTGTGACGGGGGATAACTTTCCTGAAAAAAGGCAAAAAGCTGTAAATATCATGCCACTTTGCTTTTTTTCATGAAAGTTATCCACAGATAAAAAATCAGAGCCGTCCCTGGGGTGGGAACATCCACAAATCCAAAAACCGCAGGATGCGGACGGTGGATAAATGCCTATTGTCTTTGACCTGGAACAGAAATGAAAATTTATAAAATCTCTGTTTTGCACAAAGGTTAAAAATCTTTCTTCCGCCCACCAGCCCTGATTGCCTTTGGCTGGTCGATGGAAAGGCCTTCCATAAGCCACCGGAATTCCTGCCTGGAAAGTAGCCTTGCTTCGGAAGCAGTCCTCGGCCACTGGAAACGTCCGGTTCCATCCAGCCTTTTCTGCATCAGGACGAATCCTGTTTTGTCAAAGTAAAGGGCTTTGATTTTACGGCTGTCCCTTCCGCAGAACAGATAGACAGCATTGGCATATGGATCCAGCTGATAGGTGTCGCGGATGATCGCCATCAAACCATCAAAACTCTTTCTCATGTCGGTTCTTCCGGTGATCAGGAAAATTTTTGATACACCGGAGATGTCGCCTAACATAATGCCCGCAGCACAGAGACCGTATTTGCGATCGTTTCCCTGGCTGCTCTGTTTGAGATATCAAGCTGGATTCCATTCATCCGGATTGTGATGACAGTATCAGGATGCTCCCCCTCACCACCTGCTGTCTGGGTTGGCGGGATACAGAATTCCTGCTCTGCAAAAGAAACCGGAACAACTTCCTGTTTTTGTGGAAGCGTATCCTTTCGTTCTGTGATCTCACATGCCTTGGCTCGCAGGCGGCGTATATGATAATAAAACTTGCTTGGCTGGATATGATGCTCTTCACACCAGGTTTTATCCGGAAGGCCGCTGGTACGACATTCATGGATAATATCCAGCCATTCTTCATCAGATCGACGCGGATGTCTTTTCAAAGTAAATCACTCCTAATTCTAAAAATATTTGGAGTGTTTTTTTACACTGGACCCTAATGATGTGAAGTAAAATGGTCCGAATAGTAAAGTAACATAGAAGATGTATATAAACTCCACTCCATGAGAGAATTATCTCATGAAAAAAGGAAACTGTCTAAACGGTGGGTTATTCATCGCATAC
>NZ_JBQKLL010000092.1:0-2984 GCF_052116245.1 Blautia sp. Sow4_E7 | reverse complement strand
CATCATAAAGGGAATGCTCTTTTTCTTTCTATAGATTTATGGTCATTATAACCGTCTGTTCATGGACTGGCAAGCCCGATAGCTTTCGGATAAAAAACGGTAGCTATAACAACCAAGCATCTGGCATTATGTCGGAATCTTCTTGGTTGTAAGCAGTATCTATCACGACTGAAAGATATGGAAACACCTCAGATACTTGAAACCCTTTATGGTATCAAGGTTACTGTTTGCAAATGCTGTGGTGGTCATCTTGGAAAACCACAGCAGAGAATACCTTTGCGCATTTAGAATCGACTAACTAAATAATTTCAAAAAGCCTCAGTAATGAGGTTTATTTGTCGTGCCAAGATTTTGCAAAAGCACCATGTAACAATGCAGAGAATTCTTGTATCTCACTTGTATTCATAAAAAAAGCAAGAATTGAAAATCCATACAGATCGGCTACACGGACGCGACTTTGTTCACTTTGGCAAAATCAAACGCGGTGCAAACGAAAGGTCAGTTTTTCTATAGTTTAAGACTGCTTTTTCGTTTACACCGCTATTGATTGTAGCCTAAAGAAGTTGTTGGGTTCTTTACATAGATTAAATATCAATTTATAAATCAAACTCGTCTTCTATCTTTTCCTGTTCGTCTATAATATTCATCCTTATCTGCATACATCAACTTATCAGCCATTGCCTTAATTTCTTCAAAATTAAGTTCTATATGTTCTGAACAAACAACTACTCCCTTAGACACACTAAGTTCAGAAATAAGATTTCCCTGGAAGTTTTCAGTTAAATAATCAAATGTCTTAACTGCATCCTGTGCTTCTTTTCTCGTTCCTCTCAGTAAGGCAACAAACTCATCGCCACCTACACGATACGTCCTTCCAAGACCTGAGAATGCATTATCCATACACTTCGAAGCGCCAATAATTAACTCATCCCCTGCTTCATGACCAATATTATCATTAGCTGCTTTTAAACCGTTCAAATCCATCATAATAAGAACGTATTCTATTAAGTTATTATTTTTCTTGATTGTTTCACAGTCAACTTCAAACCCTCGTCTATTATATAAGCCTGTAAGCTCGTCCTTTATAGATGCTTCATATCTTCTGTTGTATGCATCCTTTGCCTTCTTCTCTCTCATACTAATAATAACAAATGAAGTTGTCATTATTAATACGCCTGCAATAAAGATTAAAACAATTGGAAGTATAATTTTATTTACATCCAATTTAACAGGATTATTATCTCTTATTACTATATACCAATCAAATCCTTCGAGATACTTGGTCATATAACAGCCATTCTCCGATAACCGATAATAAAAATCATCATCTGATATATTGCCAAAATATGAATTATCCAAGTAGCCTGTTTCTATAGAACTTACATCCGTATCAACCTGTATAAGTCCATCATGATTAACTAAATATACTTTGATATTGTATTCTTCCTCGAACCTGGCAAGTATGTCTACAAGGTCATTCATATCAACTCCGACACCACATGCTCCCAAAATGTCTCCATTCGTGTCAATAATACCGTAATTAATAAACACCGAAAGACTCCCGTTATTATCTTCATCAGTATCAACATTAACTATATATCTTTTCCCTGAATCCAAGTAATCCTTATACCATATATCATGGCTGTCATTTTCAACATCAAGATACCTACTTATTCCATTATATGTATAATATGCTCTTGTTTTATCCGAAACAACAAATACCATTTTATAATCAAATTCATTACCAATGGATACCAGACGATTAGTTATATCGTCTTTGACACTCTCCGCCTCTTCTCTGGTTTTCCCCTCTATGTAGGTTCTTATATCAATATCACTACTAATCGTCTGAGAAACAGTAATTGGCTTAATAAATTCATTCTCAATCTTTGCTGAAACCATCTGCGCAATTGTTCTGCTCTGTATTTCAGAGTTTTCCTTAGTTACCTGCTGAATCACATTCACACATGCTATGATGGAAACATTCATGCTAAGTAGCATTATGATAAGCATAATAACAGCATCAAATCTGCTGTCATTAATCATATTCGTATGTTCATCCCCATTATGAGACCAATCATACATATATGCAGCAAACATGACGACTGAACCTATTCCCAGTCCTAAATTGGTTATAGAAAATCCATAAATAAAGGACTGTACAACTGTTGCAATTATTGGAATAAACGAAAACAGCATCATTGAAATGAAGCTTCGTTTTTCCAAATACTTTCTATACTTAATCGCCATACCTGCTCCTATAAATATGACGACAAGTGATATTAGTGTATATACATACCAGGAATTATTCCTGTGATAATAATTTGCCTCATCGAAATAATACATCCATGGATAAAACAAATTAACCACAACAATGAAAATATTAATGCACGAAAAGATATTGGCAATTTTAACACTATTGCCACTTACTTCAGCACCTTTTTCAACAAAAACAGAACTAACATACCTAACATAGGTATTTGCCATTGCTATGTTCATAGCAAATACCATAAGATTAGCAATTCTAGTTACTAAAATATTAAAAGAACCAAGGTTACCTCTAAAAATATATGCCAAAGTCTCTCCAAAAAACAGAACTGTAGCAATAAGAAATAATCGAACGAACATCCTCATACTCTTCTGTTTTGGATTATTTGCTTTAATTGAAACAAACATTATTAGACAGAACAAACAAAAGAACATATCCATTGTTGCCTGTGCAATTTCAAGACTTGTAATATTCATCTATTTTTCTCCTCATCGGTTGATACTCTTTTTTACCTTATATTTGAATTGATGGATAATGCTTGTTTTTTCTTCTTATACAAGATTACTGTTTTTTCTTCGAAAGGTAAATTTATCAATTCTGCAACTTCAAATTGAACAAAATCGCTGCGCGATGGCCTGCCAAGGCTGTGGCGCAGTTTTCTACTTTTTCTAAAAAAGGCAGTGACAGGATTGTCCCAAGATAGTATTGTTAAAGC
>NZ_JBQKLL010000091.1:0-3163 GCF_052116245.1 Blautia sp. Sow4_E7 | reverse complement strand
ATGTACAGGTTTCTTTTGTCTTGCCATAATAAAAGGCCCTCCTAATGATATTTATTGTATCATAGAAGAACCTTCTAAACATTATTTTACAGAAAAAGTTTCATACTCTCAAATAATCTCATAAATAATTGTCCCAGTCGCAAATATGCACTTCGTCCGGTTTGATATTGGTCTGTCACATCACGACATTCTCCCATCGTTCTTATCAGATCATTTTTTATTTCCACAACTGCCTGACAATCTGCCATAAAACAGCCGTTTTCAAAATGGTGATATAAACTTCGATAATCCAGATTAATTGTTCCACAAGTTGCCATACAGTCATCTGCCACACTCATTTTTGCATGACAGAAACCAGGAGTCCACTCATAAACACGAACACCATGTTTAACTAATCCATGATAAAAAGAACGAGTTATATTATAAATGAATTTTTTATCAGGGATACCAGGTGTGATAATTCTTACGTCTACCCCTCGCTTAGCAGCCAGACATAACGCATGCGTCATTTCATCTGTTATGATTAGATATGGAGTCATAAACCAACAATATTTTTCAGCTTTATTTATCATACTGATATAAACTTCTTCTCCTACTTGCTCATTATCCATAGGGCTGTCTGCATAAGGTTGAACAAACCCAGTTTGCTGTGCCGCATAATCATAGTGGAAAAGGTATTTACTAAAATCAGAATCATTAGCATCCTTATCACTTACTGCATTCCACATTTCCAAAAATGTCACCGTAAGCGACTGAACAGCATCTCCTTCTAAACGAATACCTGTATCTTTCCACTGTCCATACGGGTGTGTGTAATTAAAATATTCGTTTGCTAGATTATATCCACCTGTAAATCCGACTTTTCCATCAATAACTGTTATTTTTCTATGATCACGATTGTTCAAAAACAGATTTAAACCTGGCATAAACGGATTGAATACACGGCAATGAATTCCTATTGCTTCCATCTTTTTCACAAAATCTGTGTTAATAAAGCCTATAGAACCCATATCATCGTAGAATACTCTAACTTCCACACCTGCTTTTACTCGCTCTTCCAGAACATCTTGAATCTTATGCCATGCTTCAGCGTCTTCTATCGCATGATATTCCATAAAGATAAACTTCTGTGCTTTCTCCAAATCCTTAAGCTGTGCCTCTAATCCTTTCACTGCTTCATCAAAATACACAATATCCGTATTCTGATAGATTGGATACTGCGAATTTCTTTGTATGTAACTTGCTATATTTCCTGCTTTCGGAATTGTTTCTTTTATTTTGCTCAAACACTCCTGACTGTCCGGAAGCATTGGTAACAATTTGCTATCAATTTCTGCATATCGCTCACGCATTTTATGTGTGCCACCATTCAAACCAATCAACAAATACAGGCCTACACCCATAATTGGGAAAATTAGAATTAAGATGACCCAAGGCATTTTCATAGAGGATGTCTTATTTGATGCGTACAATCCCAAAACCAAGATCCCACTCAAAATCCTTGTAAATAAATTTATGATTTCTGCATATTCATTCAAGCGTGTTACGATAGTAATAATAAAAATCACTTCCAGAAGAATGCAGATTATGGAAAAACACAGCCGTTTTACCCCATTTTTTGTTTTTGCTTTGCCCTCTAAAGTATCTTGTTTCATATATATTCCACCTTCCTACTTGCTCAGTTTTCTTCCTAAATTTCGTGGAACATACCAATTTTGTCTTTTATTCTCTGCATTTCATTATCTGCTTCAATGATAGCTCTTGCAGAATGAAGTAATTCTTCACTTATCTCATCATAGCCAGGCATTTCTTCAATTCCTTTTTTATAGCGAAGTTGATGTTCCAATGTTGCCCAGAAATCCATACCATTGGTTCGAATCTGTAATTCTACACGCATAGGTGTTTTACCCTTAGCAAAAAATACTGGTATTTCAACAATCATATGATAGCTTCGATAACCATTCGATTTTGGATTTTTTATATAATCTTTTATTTCAATAACTTTAATATCATCCTGTTGGGTAATCAAATCTGATATCATATAAATATTGTCAATAAACGCACAAACTATTCGAACGCCTGCTACATCATTGAGATATGTCTGTATATTTTCTGTTGTAAATTCATATCCCATCTTCTGCAGTTTATCGTAAATACTATTGGGCTGATTAATTCTTGTTTTTATAAAAGAAATAGGATTTCGATTGTTCTCAACTGAAAATTCATCATCCAAAACCTCAAGTTTAGTTTGTATCTCCCGAATAGCACAACGATACATCATCATTAAATTATAAAATTTTGTAGCATTATTTAAAAACTGTAGTGATTCCGGACTGTTCATCCTGAGTTTTTTTACTTCATCTTTTGTCATGGAACTTTCCTTTCTACCTCATCCCTGATTTCAAAACATTATTTATTTTGATAGTTGATTCGTTCTCCTTGAATTACTGGATAACAAATCATTTTATCACTATCCAGATTTTCTACATGCATATCTACTGCACTGATCTGATGGTTTTCATAAGTATTGTAATAATAAATACCTTTTGTAACATTACAACACGACGTATACAATGTGATTTCATATTTTCCATCCGCTACTTCGCAACATCCTCGTTGCTGATCCACAGATCCGAGAATGTGGAAGAATTGGCTAACGCTTTCTTCCTCTGATTCACCTGAAATTGCATTTACCTTTGTAAAAGCTACACGTACAAAGCGTGAGGAAGATGAGAGATCTCCCGGAAGACCTAATCCTCCCATACCTCTACTATATGCATCAAGAGCCAAATTTTCGCAGAAAGTATTTCTGGGCTGTTTAGGAGATAAATACATATAATTATTTAGTTGAAACATCTGCTGTGGAAATGGAGGATTATTCGTAAGCACTCCTACTGGATTGTCATAAATATGCAAACCATCTGACATAGATTCTACCGTAATTGACTCATTCTCATCAGAAATGATCCAGTGTAATTGTGCTAATGGTAATTGCTCGCTGAAAGGAGTATTAACAATATTAATTCGTTCAAGAAGCTCGCGAACTTCAACTAAAGTAACCGCCAAATAATAATGCGGTCAGATATAAAATTACCCCAGCCCTTTGCGAGTTGGAGTAATTCACTATAATTCACATGCGATTTTTGATAGATTGGAGTTTTTC
>NZ_JBQKLL010000090.1:0-3305 GCF_052116245.1 Blautia sp. Sow4_E7 | reverse complement strand
AATGGTCCGAATAGTAAAGTAACATAGAAGATGTATATAAACTCCACTCCATGAGAGAATTATCTCATGAAAAAAGGAAACTGTCTAAACGGTGGGTTATTCATCGCATACGATATATCAGGAAATTGGAGATCACATCTATGATATTGATGTAGCCTCAGAGCATGACATCCCGCTGATTGTAAAAAGAATCGTAGAGGCTGGTGGTGATGTGCATCATGTATCAAAAGAACAGCTTTCGTTGGAGAAAATCTATTTTTCTCTGATTGACCGGGAACATGCAGAAACGGAGCGTGAAAAATATGAATAACGGACGATTCGCCTTAATAAAGAAAGATATTCGTGGTATTACATCAAATAAGCAGATATTCGCGGTTCTTCTTATCGTGCCGCTTGTGCTTACCATTGTTCTGCCGTCGATTTTTGTACTTGTACTGACGCAGGCTCCAGATGCTGCTTCGGATTTTCAGAAACTGCTGGATATGATGCCCGTTACAGATGGGGAGTATAGTCAGCAGCAGAGGGTATTGGGACTTATATTGAATAACATTATGCCGTCCTTTTTTCTGATTGTTCCCATCATGGCATCCTCTGTTATGGCAGCAAGCTCCTTTGTGGGAGAAAAAGAAAAGCATACCTTAGAAACATTGCTTTATTCGCCGCTGTCCCTGCGACAGCTGTTCCAATCCAAAATACTGGCTGGATTTTCTGTTGGGATGATGGTTTCCTATATCTCGTTTGCTGCCATGCTGTTGGTTGTAGAGGTGGAAGTCTTCTTTCTGACCGGCAATCTGATTATCCCAGGTATAAGCTGGCTGATCATTATGCTTCTGATTGCTCCGACATTCTCGCTCGTTGCGATTGCTGTGACAGTGCGTAGTTCTGCAAAGGCTAAGACCATCGAAGAAGCACAGCAGCGGGCTGTATTTCTGATTTTCCCAATCCTCGCACTGGTTATTGGACAATTTACTGGCATCCTTTTGATCAATTCGTGGCTTCTTTTGGGATTGGGTGCCGTCTTGGTAGTGCTTGATGTACTGCTTATGAGGAACGCTGCTGGCAACTTCACTTACGAAAAACTGCTGAAATAAAGACACCGTATGAAAGCAGTTTATGATATCTATGATATAAAAAATGTTTATTTTTAAACAAAAAACAAAATATTATGAGGATTTTAAGATGATGAAAAAAAGAACATTATTATTGATTGTTATGGTTACAATGGTTGGAACTTTATGTGCTTGCGAAAAACAGAGTACAGGAATAGTGAAAATGACAGGTGGTAAGGAACAGACTGCAGGTGAGAAAGAAAAGGTATCTGATCAAAATGCTGACCAAACAGTTGAAAACAATGATGTAGCGCAACTTCCGAAAAATGAAGAGAATGTGGTAGAAATGCAACCAATTGAAAATGCGGATGTAAATGCAACAGATGATGAAATTCAGGTGGATTATTTGGAGAAAACTGAAGAAGAGAATTCAGAATCCAGTTCAGAGAATGAAGATTATCCAGGAGAGGATGTAGTTGAAATTGTAAATCTGAAGGGAGAAACTACGACTGTTTATAAGTTGGCTGATGGAAGATACATGGATCGTATAGAAAGAATATTTATATTTGATGGTGTGGATACATGGACTGATACGAATGGTGCAGAGTGGAATCAGGCGGTGAACTGAGAAAAAAATAGGGTGGAGAAGTAAAGTGAATGTTAAAACGATACAGAATGTATTACAGAGAAACTATTGGAAAAATAGAAATATACCTGCTTTGCCAGAAATATCATATGTCAGGTTGCGTTCAATATGAACCGACTAACGAAATGATGGTAGAACTGTATGGGGAAGAAAGAAAAATTGATAATTTCATGCCTGTTTTAGAAAAATATTTTGATCGCAAACCATGTAAAGTGATAGAAATGAATGGGGAACCAGATTATGGTGTTGGTGATTTTAGAATTGGATAGGAACATAATGCAAGTATATGTTGGAAGGAAGTGAAAACATCGGAAAAATATTATTGATATCTTTTAATGATAATGAAGAAGAAATAATAGAGTCGGTTCTTGCTGCTTTGGGAACAGGACGAAATATATATTGTGATGAAAATAATATAAAGCCATTGAAGATACATTATGGAGATATGGTTATTTTGTTGGATAAAAGAGAATTATTTCGAAAGCAGGAAAAAATAGATTTATCTTTTACAGAGTTTGAAATTTTGCATTTATTAATGCGAAGTCCTGGAAGAGTGTTTAGTAAAGAACAAATAAACGAAAAAAAGAAAACCGGCTGATCCTGGAAGCTAATCCCGATACAACAGAATTTCAAGATTATGTTTGCCTTGGCGCCACTGCAAGAATAAAATCCACCTCTACCCCTGGTACAGCACTTAGGGACATCACAAGGGCGGCCCTTCTGCCAGATATTAGTATGACTAATCTCCGCCATATGTCTGCATATATACTAGCAGAAATGGGAGTGGACATCGAAAACATTTCCCATATCCTTGGACACACAAAACTCAGTTCCACCATCGCATTCTACTGCGATTTTCCTGATGAAAATTCTGAAATCGAAACAGCATTAAACAACACCCTGAATCCGGTCCTTGGGATCTGGGAGAGTCTGGGAAAGGAGGTATCCCATGCCCAAAGGAAAGAGCATTGAAAAACCAGCTGTGAAAGATACTTTCTTTTTAGGAAGCGTTGTCTCCTGTCTTCCCGGAGGAAGCATAAGTTTTATAAAGTCCCGTAAGAGATATAGTTTCCGTTTTGAACTTATTTTCCAGTCGGGAGTCTCAAAATCGATCCAGCGCGGTAGCTTTCCCACCCGGAAAGAAGCCCAGCTTGCCAGAGATGAGGCACTCATACAGATCTGCCGGAAGCAGTTTGTCCCATATTCCTATACCGTAAAAGAATTTTATGATTACTGGCTTTGGTATTATATGTGGAACGAAAAAGATATTTCTTATAATATTTACATGACATACCGGAACATCATATTAAATTACATCGATCCTGCACTCGGACAATTGACAGTGTGAAATAATCTCTGTAAATCCAGATTTTCTATGATAATTGAGTGGGCTTGAGAGCGGTTATCCGCTTACAAGCCCTTGATTATTTTTATCAAAAACAAGATGGTATGTCAAGGGCACCCGGCTGTGCCGGGTGTGCATTTTACCCTTGATATAGGTATATGGTAAATAACTGGTCCTCCCCAAAAAGATATGCCAGCCCAAAGGCTGGCATGGAGCTTTACCTTGATTTAGTTTTTCGACAGTGATCCGGCAGTTCTTCAGACCA
>NZ_JBQKLL010000089.1:0-3365 GCF_052116245.1 Blautia sp. Sow4_E7 | reverse complement strand
TGTTAGTGACTTCATGAGCTGTCACTGATGTGATTTCATCGCCTGTCAGTAGATTGTTCAGTTTTCTGTCTTTGTTTATGTTAGCAGACTGGGGAGTTTCCCTCCCCAGAGTATTATCAGATAAATTGTGATAGTTCTTTTAAAGCACATGCGATCGTACTGGCTTCATTAGCCGTCATTCCGGTTGCTTCCAGACTTTCCTTATTCCAGAATCGGTCTGAAGGATGTGCAAGTTCCACACCTATCCGATGGTTTGGAATACATAAAAACCACCCATTTATCTGTCTGCCAAAGATTAAGTGATAGCTGTTACCATTCAGATTGAGTTTTGCCTCATAAGGCTGCGCATGAAGCTGGATTGGATGAATATCTGTCATACTATTCTCTAGCCTCCAGCATTTCATGTTCTGTAACATAACGAATCATGTGATCATCGACCAGCCGCTTGTTTTGTTGGAACGCATACATCAATGCTTTCTCACAGATACGGTTGATCAGTCTTGGAATACCAGTAGATGAACGATAGATTTCATCAACGGCTTTCTCTGTAAACAGCTCCTGCTGACATCCTGAATAGTCCAGGTGACTACGGATGTATTTTTCACATTCTGCCCGATCCAGATGGGGAAGTACACAGTACATATCAATACGCTGGCGGATTGCAGCGTAACGCTGAAGTTTCAGTTTTGTTGTCCAGAGTTCGGTCTGTCCGACTAATACAACGGCCATAGGGCTCATAGAGTCAAAACGGTAATTCAGGAGAAACCGGAACTCTTCCAGAGTCTCTTTCTCCAATAAATGTGCTTCATCCAGGATACAGACTACTTTTTTGTGCTGTACTCCGCGGATGATCTCAACCTGTTGCTGCAGCTGGCGTTTGGAATCTCCCCTGTAAAACCTGGACTCCAGCCCCAGCTGGTCCAGGAGCCCTTTATAGAACCACCTTGGAGTCAGTTTTGAATCAGAAAGATAAAGGACAATGTATTCTGATTTCGGCAGTTCTTCATAAAAACGGCGGATCAATGTAGATTTTCCACAGCCGGGATCTGCAGTGACTACTGCAAACTTCTGGCGGTCTGCCACATAAGCAAGACGCCCGAGAGTCTCGCGGAAAGAATGCGATTCATACAGTTTATCTGCAGGGACATCCCTTACAAAGGGAGTATGTTCCATGCCAAAGAACGTCTCATACATTGCCATCCGCCTCCTTCCTGTAAGATGCGAAGGAGATAGCATTGGCTACCTGTTCACGGTTCTTTTCATGCTGTATTTCAAGAGCATCTAAAAAGCGTGAGGTACTTGGCTTCTGTCCCTGCATGGAAACCGGAAGCGTAGGATTTTTATCACAGTAAGATCCGATCTTAAGTGGTCTGGCTGTGAAGGGTTTATAGCCGGGATAAGTGACAGTCAGCACTTCCGGAGCCGCAGGATCGTAAGCGATCCCTACTTTGTATCCGATCAGTTCAGGCTTTGTTTCATAACGCTGTCCCCGGAAACTGATGCAGGCTCCTTTGTCGACTTTACGTTCTTCATGATGAAGAAATGCCTCTGAGACAACAGATGCATTGATAAAGTTAAGCGGACGTGTATCCCGGTTCCATTCCTGAAGCGGCGTGATCCCGTTTTCAGGTACTGCGGCACCAAGGCTTTCATAGTATTCCGAAATGCCTTCGTGCGGCTTTTTGTGATAATACTCTTCAAGGAAGACGGACCATAAATGGTTCAGTTCTTCCAGAGATCTTATATTTTTTAGTTTTGCTTCCCGATTGAAGGTATCTACCACCTGGTGGAACTTTTCAATTTTTCCCTTACTTTTTCCACTCCGGATGCGTGCGAATTTTACGCGGATCCCAAGTCTGGCAAGGGAACAGCTTAACTGTCTGGCAACATACTGACTGCCATGATCGAAATAGCAGGCATCAAATGATCCGTAGCGTATTATGGCCTGATGAAAGGTATCTTCCACGATCGTTTCTTCCTGGTTATCATAAAAACGGGAAGACAAGATATATCTGGAATGATCATCGATCGCGGAAGATAAATAAGTCTGGACTTTTGCCCCATTTTTACCGATAGGCAGTTTGGGACCATACTTGATATCACCCTGGATCAGCATCATGCGGTGTGGCTTGCAGAACCGTTTGGATGAGCTTTCGCGTGCATCCCGGTACATCTTCATATGTTCCCTGCCAAAACCACGCTTATAAAGATGCCGTTCCAGAGTCGGACGTTTTAAAATTCCGGGAGCCACATGTCCTTCCATCTCCAGGATCAGAATGATCTGTGCGACGGAACGTTCCGGTACTTCCTTTCTGAGCTGGATAGCCTGTTCTACAAGGAATTCAAAGTTTTCTGGCAGTCTCTGTGAGCGGTGTTTCTTCCTGGTTGCCGGTTTTAATCCGGAAAACTGTCCTTCTCTGTATGCCTTTTCATAGCGGTATAGAGAACGGACCGTGATCTCGTTTTCCTCGGCGATCTGTTTGCGGAGCTGGAGCTTTTTGGCATCATCCAGATCCTCGCGCAGAAGCGGGGAAATGAGCTGGAAACGATGGAGAGCTTCCTGTTCCTCCCATTGTCTTACTATCTGTTGGTTTGTATTCATAATTCGTGACCTCCTTTTGAGATCACTATATATGAGAAGCCTGTGACAGACGAACAAAAGTAGGTGCATGCGTGTATCAGTAAAAGGCTGGCAGAAAACCCCCGCTGTTGTAAATGATGCGAACAGCCTTTTCCAGCCAGTTAAAATACTTTTTCCTGACCGCTTCGAGCAGTGACTGGTCAGAGAAAAGAATATCCTTGCCAAGTCCGAGAATGCTGTATCCTGCATTTCTAAGATATCCTTCCATGGTTGAAAGATTAAGTTGGAACCATCGCAGCCAGTACAGCATGGTACTGACTGAAGGATAGTCTTCAGAATCCTGATCATTAGGCGTTACGATCCCATCGATCACACCACTGATGACCTCTGCTTCATAGTGTTTGTATGGAAGCAATACATCTGGAAGTTCATTATGATAGCTCTCACATGCAGTACATCTGAATCTCCGGATACTCAGGAAATCCCGGTCGCCACCTTCATGCTTTCTGATACGAAGTCTGGAATCCCGGTATCTGAGCTGTCCACCACAGCAAGGACATCCTGGTACATTTTCACTGCTCTTAACCAAAAACACCGTTTTCCTCATTGCGGACAAGCGAATACTCTGCTATAATGAACATGGTTTTTACCAGATCTCAGAGTACGCGACTGTCCAAGAGGGTGCTCTGAGATTTTTTCTTTCTGTAGGATAATGACAGTATACAGAGCAACCTGACGACAGGCAATAAGATCTATAAAATGCTATTTTAAAAGAGCATCAACA
>NZ_JBQKLL010000088.1:0-3384 GCF_052116245.1 Blautia sp. Sow4_E7 | reverse complement strand
GGATGCTCTTTTTTCATTCACTTGATAGGTGAAAAGCAATATTCAGCAAAATACAGTAACTATATGGCTTTCAGCCACTTTCACGGCTGTGCCGTGAATAATATAGGATTAATTATTTATGAAGAAGGAATTGAACTGTTAATGAAATTCATAGTGGAAATTAAAGAAAAGTATAAAAATGGACCTATACAGTTTAAAGCTTCGTTGTGGTTTTTAGTATGTTCATTTGTTCAAAAGGTAATTTCTGTAATAACTACACCTATTTTCACAAGGCTAATGACTACAGATGAATATGGGAGTTTTAATGTATTCTGGTCTTGGATGAATGTAATAATGGTTGTTATATCTCTTAATTTATTTTATGAGGTTTTTGAACAGGGGTTAGTTAAATTTAGTAATAAAAGAAGTGTATTTGCGGCATCAATGCAGGGGCTTGAGTTGACAATTATAAGCATATGGGGAATAATATATGCACTTTTTTATAAACAGTGGAATAAATTATTTTCATTAAGTACTGTTCAAATGGTATTAATGCTTTGGATTATATGGACCACGGCATGTTTTAATTTTTGGGCTGCTGAACAAAGAGTTATATATCAATATAAAAAATTGGTTATTTTAACAATTGCAACATCCGTACTATCTCCGTTGGTAAGTGTAGTTTTGGTTTCGGTTGCAGCGGATAAAGTTACTGCTAGAATATTGGGAATTGCAAGTGTACAAGCAATATTGTACACAGGTCTGTTTATTTCGCAAATAAAAAGAGGAAAAAGATTTTTTGAAAAAAAATATTGGAAGTATGCATTAAAGTTAAATATTCCATTAGTTCCACACTATTTATCACAAACCGTTTTAAACAGCGCAGATAGAATTATGATAGGAAAAATGGTAGGAGAAGCAAGTGCTGGAATTTATAGTTTGGCTTATTCGATATCATTAGTAATGATGGTGTTTAATTATGCACTTAATCAAACAATTGGACCTTGGTATTTTCAAAAAATAAAAGAAAATAAGATTCAAGATATTTCAAAAATTGGATATTTGCTTTTTGAAATAATTGCTATGGTTAATTTGATACTTATAGCATTTGCACCAGAGGCAGTAAGAATATTTGCGCCTAAGAGTTATTACTCTGCAATATGGATTATTCCGCCAATTGCGATGAGTGTCTATTTTACTTTTGCTTATGATATGTTTTGTAAGTTTGAATTCTATTATGAAAAATCAAAATTAATTGCGGGCATTACAATAATAGGTGCAATAGTTAATGTTGGGTTAAATTATTGGCTTATTCCTATATTTGGTTACCAAGCAGCTGCTTATACAACTCTTTTGTGCTATTGTATATATGCAGTATTTCATTATTGTGGAATGAAATTAATATGTAAAAAAGAATTGAATAGTGAGCCACCGTTCAGAATTGGTTGTTTGTTGAAAATTACAAGTGTATTTATGATATTAGGCTTCGCATTTCAAGCAAGTTATTATTTAATATATATAAGATATATTATGATTGTAACTATGTTTGGAATACTCGTAGTATTTAGAAGAAAAATTTTAAAATATATTAAGAGCATAGCATTAATTAAAAAGGAGTGATTTAGGATAGAGCTATGCAATATCGAAAATGTAGATTTGAGGTTGCCGTCTATTGTACCTGTTATGAATTGTGCTCTACATTGTAGAATGTTCTTATGAAGATATAGCGTAATTTCTAAAATTTTAAATATTTATAAAATAAATTTCATATTTTTTCAAAAAGGAAACAGTATGCACTCATATGTGCAGTGTAAGAGTTTCAAATTTATATAAGCTTTTTGAAAGATTATAGAGAGTGGTGAAATCTACTGAAAAAAGGATATTATCACAAAAGAGCACATCAGATTCCAAATATACAGATGATTGAAATGGAGATTTCCTTGCAAAAATTTCTATCCAAGTAAAACATTATCAGAATATATTAGAAAGTAAAAAAAATTAATGAAAAGTGATATGGCACTAAAAGCGGCTTAACACTTGCAAAGGCACTTGTGGGCTATCGTTTATTTAGAAGCCAGATCAGTAAAGCGAAAAGGAGTGTATCATGCAAACAACACTTTTAATCATGGCTGCCGGTATCGGTTCCCGTTTCGGCGTGAATATTCTTGTGCGGTAACACCGCAAGTCCGGCAGACGGGAAACCGCCCGTCCGGGCTAGCGGGAACCGCTTATGCGAGTTTACTTGCGTAATGTTTTGTCTAAGCCATAAACCTCACGCATTGAGATGTCATGTTCGGCATCAATACTTGTGATGTTGATGCGATAGCTGTCATGGGCAATGCGGTCAATGATTGCATCTGCCAGAGGACTATCATCACCACCCAGTTGATCGTACCATTCCTCGAACTCATACTGGGAGCAGAAAATCGTTGAAGATTTCTTGCGTCTCCGATGGAGTAGTTCGAAGATATCTCTTTGTTCAGATTCCGTTGGTTTCAATAGAAGCCATTCGTCCAAAATCAGGACAACGGGATTGGCATACTTAGCCATCACCTTTTTGTAGTTGCCATCTGTCCGTGCCACCTCCAGATCAATAAGCAGATCAGGCAGACGGATATATTTGGTATTGTAATACTGCTTACAGGCTTCCATGCCAAAGGCACAGGCCATGTAAGTTTTACCGCAGCCTGTAGCACCGGTAATAAAAAGATTCCGATGTTCAGATATATATTCGCAGGTGGCAAGTCTACGAATCAGTTCCTTGTTTAGCTTGCGCCCGGAAGTATAGTTGATATCCATGATATTCGCTTCCGGCTGATCGAATCCGGCATTCCTGATCAATCTTTTGAGACGGTTGTTTTTGCGACTGCTGTATTCGATATCCACCAGCATACCGAATTGATCCTCAAAGGGAATCTCCTTGAATTTTGGGTCATTGAGCTGGCTACGGAATGCATCTGCCATTGCGGTAAGGCGCATTTCTATTAACTTATCCATTGTACTCTGATTGGTCATATGTGTTTACCTCCGATAGTAATCGGCACCTCGTGTGATGCCATGTGCTTTATGTGTGGTCTTGGTATCGATTGCTTCCGATGCCAGTTTTTCTGAACCGGTTACAAGTAGGTTTTTAATACTCTTGTAACTGGGTGATGCTGTATAGGATAATGCCTTTTTACAGGCAACTTCCAGTAACGCATCTGAGTACTTCTCAGCAAGCTTAAGAAGTCCCATACAGCTTCGGTAGGTTTGTTGTTCCACACTTTTGGAGGTCAATATCGCATTGACTGCAGTGTAAGCGCCAAATATTCCTGCGGATTTTCTAATACTCTGATTTCCTCTATAATTGTAGGCGAAAGATATTTAAACTATTTCACTACAATTACGGAGGATAGGTTATGGCAA
>NZ_JBQKLL010000087.1:0-3689 GCF_052116245.1 Blautia sp. Sow4_E7 | reverse complement strand
AATTATTTAATCCAGACCACAGAAATGGAGCAGATATTCTTCTTTACCTTTCCATTTTTTCTCTGGATAAGATACAACGTTGCCGTCGGAGTCTTTCACTGGCAATGCTTCCTGATCCACAGAACGAAGTGCGGCTGCCATTGCCTCATTGTCTGCATGAGCGTAGATTGATGTTGAATCGATTGATGAATGCCCCAGAAAGTCTTTGATATAAGAAAGAGGTATGCCTGCTTTGAACATTGCCATTCCTATACTATGGCGAAAAACATGGCAGTGAAGCCCCACCGGAAAAGACGGATCAACTTCATGAAGTCCTTTTGCATAGGATGCGAGAAAAGAATTCACTGTTCTGGGAGCCATTTTCGTATGCTGACCATTATGGATCGTATAAAAAAGATATTCCTGATTATTTCTGTCTGGATGAAATTCATTAAGATAAGCATCCAGATGCGGCAGGACTTCTGTAGGAAGGGGATTATACCGAGTTTTGTTCCCTTTCCCATGAAGCCGGATCTGTACACTTGCGCCGTTGCGAATGATATCATCCAGCTTCATGTTGACCAGTTCTTCAATCCTGCCCCCAGTTTCATAAGCATGAATCATGAAGTACTGATTACGGCGCCCATTCCGTGTTGATGTATCCGGCCAGGAGAAGATAGATTCAAGCTGTTTAGGTTTCAGGTATTCAAGCTTAGGATCTGTTTTCCCTTTGAAACGGCGGATTGATTTCACTTTCAGATATAATTCTGATAACGTGGCATCTTCTTCACTGCAGTAACATAAGAATGACTTAATTGCTGAAAGCCTGAGATTTATTGTGTTGATTGCTTTTGCCTCGCTGTCTCTTAACCAGATGCAGAAATCATAAACCATTTCTTTTGTAAAGCAGTGAAATCCTACTTTATCAAACGGGATCTTTTTCTGTGAGCGCAGGTATTGGCGATATTGATCCAGCGAATCAGTATAGTTTTTAACAGTGGCCTCTGTGAACTTACGTTGTACGATCAGATATTTATGAAGGAAGTCCCGGAGAAGTTCATAAAAGTAAAGCTCTGATTTTTTAATCTTCATGCGGCACCTCCGGCAGTATGGAAGCGTTCACAAGGCGCATACGTGATTCAAACTCAGGGTAGAATGGTTCTGCCAATGTAAGATAATAATCCGTGTCTGCAAAGTTGGAGTGTCCCATGAACTCACTCAGATAAGGATACAATGCATTTAAATCCGCATGCTCACTGACCCATTTGTTCAGCCTGTAAACACAGTAGGAGTGGCGAAAATCATGGACTCTGGGCGGATTCCCTTTGGTCATGACTGCCTCTGGAAGCGGATCCCAGAATTCATGGAACCATACATCCAGAGTAGATTTACTGTAATAATCTCCAGACTGATTTGGAAAGAATGCTGTTCTGTCAGGATATGTATCTCCGATGATACGGTCATAGCGACATAGCAGATCCAGCATGTCATCGCTGACGAAAACAATGCGGGCTTCCCATCCTTTGGATTCCCTGATAAAAATCTTTCCCGTAGAAAGATCGATATCATCGGTGCGTAAAAGCCTGGCTTCCGAGGCTCTAAGACCACAGGTATAAATGAGCCGAAAGATAACAGGTATTACATAGCAGCGTAAAGGTGAAAAAGGTGATTTTTTACAGCGGTCTATGGAAGCAAAGAATGCTTTTAACTCTGCTTCCGTAAAAATGTGTGCATCATACCGAATCTGTTTTCTTGGTATTCCACCGGGAATGATATACGCAGACTTTCCAGTCCCTACAAGATATTTGGCGAACTGGCGGACAGGAGTTACTCGTCTGAGCAGTGTGTTCTGATGCAGTAGTGAACATTTCCTGATCCATGCATCGCATATTTCTTTGGACAGGGTATTGCAGTCTGGATAATCAACTGCAATCATGGCATCAAGATAGCCCAATACCTTTGCTGAAGTATTATAAGGGTATCCAGATGCTCTTTTCTGGGAAATGAAGGCTTCAAAATCAGCACAAAGTTTGCTGTGGAAAACAGGATCAGACAAAGTGATCACCCTCTTCCCAGTATTTCTGCCCAATCTGGGAGAAATCAAGCGGACATTCCTTTAGCATCTGTTCTTCCATTGACAGATATGGCTTGTCTGATTCTTTGGAAACATGTCCAAGGGCGTCTGTAATTACCTGATGCGGTATCTTATTTAAAAGCAGTTTGTGCGTCAGCGTATACCGGCAGACATGTACTCCGCGGCTGTCCTTGTTGACAGTCCGGATTTCTGCCTTGTCAAACAGTTTGGAGCACACCATGTACATGGATTCAAGCCTTTTATATGGTGCCTGCATTCGCACGAAAACATATGGATTTTTTTCTGCTTCTGCAGGCCGTTCGTTCAGGATATAATCCATGATGGCATTTCCGACATCATCAAGCAACGGCAGGCACATAGACACACCGGTTTTTTCCTGTTCCAGTATGATCTGGTCGTTTTTCCAGTCAATTTGACTGAAGCGGAGACGGCAGATATCAATATCGCGTAATCCGAGCCGGAGTCCCAGCCGCATCATTGCTTTTGTACGAAGCGGAGCTTCCTCAATTGCACGGAAAAGTTTTTCTTCATCTGATGCAGTTATATATGGCCTTAAATGTGTGTTTTTATATGCGGGAGTCAGGACCATTCCTGAAAAATCTGCAGGAATAAACCCGGCTGCATACAGATATGACAGGATCTGCCGTATGATTGGAAAAACAGTTCCCCGGCTGTTCAAACAAAGCCGTTCTGACAAAAGGACAAGCATAGACTGAATGTGTGAAGGCTGCAGTTCACCGAGTCCGTTAACATCAGGGACTCCGGTTCCTTCGATGAAAGATCTGAGGGCATAGTCATAAAGAGAAATAGTTTTCTTTTCGAAGTTTCTGGTTCGCAGGAAAGTAAGATACTGCTGGCGGAGTTCTTCCAGAGTATCATCAGAGCAGCGTGTTTTCTTAGAAAGGAACAGTTTCCATTGAAAACA
The DNA here is from genome assembly GCF_052116245.1 of Blautia sp. Sow4_E7. Classification (NCBI taxonomy): domain Bacteria; kingdom Bacillati; phylum Bacillota; class Clostridia; order Lachnospirales; family Lachnospiraceae; genus Blautia; species Blautia sp. Sow4_E7. The sequence goes on along the minus strand of NZ_JBQKLL010000087.1, from coordinate 690 downwards.
ACCGGTATCTGCCACTTCAAGCAGTACACAGACAGAACGGTGTCGGATTTTTCTTTTCCATTCATGCAAGGATCCGTTCTGATGTTTTTGGTTTGTATCTGCAACGAAAGCGTTGCAGGATTCTCTGGTAAACAGGGTGTCCCCGCGAAGATACAGGAAGGTGTATAGTTCCCTCCATGCCTGCATATACTGCCAGCTTGTTGATGCTGAAAGCTGAAGATAAATCATCTCACTTTCTGCCCTTCGGATCAGAAGACCTGCATCGATCCTGCCGTCCATGATCGGAAAAGAAATATTTTGAAACCCCTTTTCTGCTTCACTGGCAGAAGGGATTTCTGGCTCATTATAGAGCTTTCCGTCTGGTGTAAATGCCTTCGTTCCGGCTTCTTTATCTACTAAACGTACAGCATGAAAAAGTTGGAACCGAAGATCTGGTGTTGTGGCATTGGAAACATAGGAATCATACAGTTCCTGGCAAGGTTCTGAAATGCCCAAACTATCACCATGGTCGACAAGATGTTTCAAGTAATTCTTTCTCGCATCATATGTCGAGGGGGCAAGATTCAACTTTTGCTGTTTAAGAACTGCATTAACTACTTTTTTTAATTCATTCATCTCAATACTCCTTTCTGCCACGGAAAACTGCCGTGGTCAGAATTAGGATATCAATTGAGAGAACAAAGAAAAATG
>NZ_JBQKLL010000086.1:0-3704 GCF_052116245.1 Blautia sp. Sow4_E7 | reverse complement strand
GCATTTCACAGATCCTAGCATCAGATCTGTAGTAAAATGCTGGCGTCTATCCTCTATGATTATGGCAGATTTTCGGTGGAAGTTAAATCCACCCTGTTATTAGGCGCTTACATTGATACTACCTGATATTTTATACTTTTTTCCTGTTATTCTAGCCAGATTTTCTATATAATGGTCATTTCAATGCGAAAAATCCCATGATTTTCTGAATTATCCCGAATAAAAATTATATACTTGAACTTCTAAGCGTTTCTGTTTATAATAAAAACACTGTTAATAGTCCTGTTTTCCGGTATCAAAATGGTCTCACGCATTTCCAGATGCTGAGGTTATTTTTTTGCTTGAAAATAGAAAAAAGTGACCAAATCCATTTTCAACCCAAAAACCGGCTTAAAAGTGCCCCTCTGTTTTTCCGGTTTTTCGACCTGACAGACAGATTTTTGAGTCCTAAAACGCATATTACAGCAATCTGAATTCCCTAAAAATTCATTGTTTTATTGTTGTATATGCACAATTATCGAAAGGAATAATATGAGAAATTTAGCACTTAGTGACGAAATATTACTTAGTGTTGACAAAGCAGCCCGCTATATCGGCGGGGAAGTCAACTCTATTATGAAAGACAAGGATAAAGTGACCACGAGAGTCGCATTTAGCTTCCCGGATGTCTTCGACATACTATTTCCATCTTATATTTTGTGCTGATATATTGTGCTTTTTAGTGTTATTTTGTTCGAAATTTCAGTGTTGTTTCGTGATATTTGATACCAAACGGCACGAAATGATACGCTGACCAAAGGTCGTTTTTGACCATATTTTAAAGCAACTTTTGATTAAACTTTTTATTTCAAATGTCCCCTTCATTATCGCATTATCGTACGCTAAAACAGCGGCTTTTCTGAACCCAAAATAGCCGCTTCCTGTTCCCCGCAATCCGCGTAAAATCTGAGAAATTTCAATTTTAATGTCAAAATAACAGTCTGCACTCAGGTCATGTTGAATCGGTCCAAAATCTCAAATGGCAGTCTACACTCTCATATAGAGAACTCAAAGCAGAACAGAAATGCATTTTGCTTGCCCATAAATTGTTCATATTATCTCAAACTACAAAGAAAGCACTTTCCTTCAGTACAGATTTTCCGCCTACTACTAAGAAACTGAATGACAACAGTAATGAACAATGCTATAATATGTTCATAAGAAATCGGAGGTGGCTGACGGATGAATGTAGAGAAAAAAGAAGATTGTGCCGTTTTAAAAAGTGATCATCAGTATACGATTTTTATCTTTAGAAATCAAGTGATTCGTTTTGTAACTTCTTCGAAATTAGAAAAATATACAAGTATTAAAGAATGGGATCATGGATACCTGGTCGTAACTGCAAAATATAAAAACCTTAATGAGATGGAAGAGTATATCGATCTGATACCAATCTTGCAAAATTTATATTATGATGTAGATGAATTTTTAAACCCGATCAAGGAGGTTCGCATTGACTATGCAGCTTGATATAAAAAATGTAGCAGATAAAGCAGATATGATTATTAATGGTTATGCTTTTACTCAGGAAAATAAATATATTCGTGTTCTTAATCTGAATCAGTTAAATCATGCAGCCGTGATTTATGATGATAAAATTGTCGAAACGAACATGGACGATATCGAAAATCAAATTGTATTAGATTACTATTTGAATAACAAACAATTTATGGAGGAGTAACCGTGCCAAAATATTATGAATTTAAAGTATGCGGTTATTACCTGTATTATACCCTTTGATGAGCTACCGGAAAGCTATGTGATTTTTATCACCAGAGATGACATCCTCGGATATGGACTTCCGATTTACCATATTGACAGGCAGATCAAAGAGATTAACATAGCATTCCAGGATGAAGCACATATTATATATGTAAATTCCAGGAAACAGGACGATACAGAACTTAGAAGGCTTATGCATGATCTGCATTGTAAAAGAGCAGATGAAATGCACAGTCCGGTTCTTGCAAAAAGGGTACATGAATTGAAAGAGACACAGAAAGGGGCCACCGCTTATGTGCCATGAAATGGAGAAAATTTATAGCGAAGGAATGGAAAGTGGTGAGAAACGCGGCATAGAAAAAGGTGAACTCAAAGCAAAGAGGGAAACAGCTCTTTCTATGGTCGAAGAGGGTATGGATGTTAAGCAAATTGCCCGCCTAATTAAAGTAAACGAAAAAGATGTCCAGAAATGGATTGACGAAAATTTATGTGTAATGAAATAACCGAGAAATTTTATAAATGGGCGGGTTGTATGATTGCTATACAAATATAACTTCTAATGTCAGGAGAAATTCATGAACGTAAAAGACAGTATTTCTGCAACAATGGATTCCATAGAAGGAAAAGAATCAGAAGATCAATCTGCCAAAAATATATTCTCATACAAACCAATTATGGGAAATATCTTAAAGTACACAGTAGCAGAGTACAAGGACTGCTCATTAGAGGAAATCATGGTTTCCCAAAACCAGATATCAAGATTAATACTGCCGAAGCAGACCTTATAGAAATAATCATCGTAAGACTTGGCGGAGAAAATCAAGATCAAAAAGGACTCGTTGATTTTTTATATGGATTGTTTTCTGGTAATCAGAAAAAAGTATTATCATATATTCCGGACTCTGATAAACCGATCCGACAAAAGGAGGTGGCTGATATGTTAAATATGATTTCCTATGCTGAAGAAAATGGTATAAAAAAAGGCGAAAAAAAAGGTGAAAACCGTTTGGGAACACTTATGAATATTCTTTTGAAGAACAAACGTTATTCAGATGCAGAGAAGGCCTCTGAGGATGAAGAGTATCGTGAGGAGCTTTATAAAGAATATAAAATATAAGCATATTCAGAAATGCATCGGTAGAAATTGTATGTACTGTAAAAAATAATAAAATATAAAAAGGCAGGTCTGTTTTAGGCTTGCCTTTTATAAATGGAAACTCAAAAGATTATTCAAAAATTAATATACATATAAATGAAAAGCCTAATCCCCCAGCTATGCTGGGGAGAATGGAGTAGGCGGTCCAAATGGACAATAAAAGTCTATCACATACTCGCTGGAAATGCCAGTATCATATTGTATTCATTCCTAAATATAGAAAGAAAGTATTGTATGGAAAGGTATGAGAAGATGTGAGAGAAATAATATCAACTCTATGCAAATATAAAAGTGTAGAAATAATTGCGGGAGCCGTATGTATCGATCATGTGCATTTAAGTGTAGCAATTCCACCGAAACTTAGTGTATCATACTTTATGGGATATCTCAAAGGGAAAAGCACATTGATGCTTTACGACAGACATCCAGAACTGCAAAGTAAATGGGATAAAGCCTTTTGAGCTAGAGGATATTATGTTGAAACAATCGGCAATATAACAGATATAGCAGTTCAGAAATATATAAATGAGCAAGCAGAGGAATCGAGAAGAGAAGATTCCAGTAGTACCGCTTTAAGCGGGCCAGTAAAAGTGCTTGCGATACCGCCCTTTGGGGCGAGCAGTAACAATGGCCCTTTGGAGGACCAAGGATAAACCACCAGTTGAACTGGTGGTTGCAGATTGTAGACAAAGCCCTGCTTTTGCAGGGTTTTGCTATTGTTGGAACCGCTTTTCTGATATAATAAATATCAGAAGGGCGGTGTTTTTTATGATGACGAAAAATGCAG
>NZ_JBQKLL010000085.1:0-3817 GCF_052116245.1 Blautia sp. Sow4_E7 | reverse complement strand
TGCCATAACCTATCCTCCGTAATTGTAGTGAAATAGTTTAAATATCTTTCGCCTACAATTATAGAGGAAATCAGAGTATTAGAAAATCCGCAGGAATATTTGGCGCTTACGATTTTTCCTCTCCCCCATCGATCAGGTCTTCCACTTCTGAGGTGTAGATATAGCGGCAGTCCTTGTCTTTCGCCAAAAGGATTACCGGTATCTGATTGTGTTTATATGCATATTGAAGTAACTCATCCGCTGAGTATTTCTTTTTCGTATCCCCCATAAACTCCCCTCCACTAGAGCAAATTTAAATAAAGCTCTGGAAAAAGATTTTGCTTACGATAATTTTTGTTTTATTTTCCTATATCATAGCAGACTTTTGTGGAATTTTGCGGATTGCAGGCTGAATGGACTTATTAACACGCTGAATAGTTGGTATAGGGTTTTGCCAGGTAAAAGAAAAGCCTTTGCAGTACAATACCAATACTATACTTCTTTTGCATCTTTTGCATTCCATTTTTCAATTTTCTTTTTTGAAAAAAAGATGATATACTGAGACAAGGTAATTCGAAAGGCGGTGAATTTCTGTTATCCCTCCACCATCCTTATGGAAAAACAAGTGCCACAGAAGCCTATCCGCCCAATGTCCAGCTATGCCAGGAAACCTTACTGCCTCTTGGAATCGATTTTCGCGCAGGTGATGGAAAGGATGCACTGCCGTTCGGTGATTCCGAATTTGACATTGTGATCAACCGCCACGGCGATTTTAATGTGGAAGAAATACACCGCGTTCTGAAATGCGGAGGGCTTTTTATCACCGAACAGGTTGGCGCGGAAAATGACCGTGAACTGGTAGAGCTTCTCTTAGGAAAAACCAGGCTTCCATTTCCAGAACAGTATCTGGATATTGTTCAAACTAAATTTCATGATGCAGGTTTTGACATTCTGGATGCCCAGGAATGCTTCCGTCCAATCAAGTTTTTTGATATCGGTGCACTCGTCTGGTTCGCACACATTATAGAGTGGGAATTTCCTGACTTCTCTGTAGATCATTGTAAAAACAGCCTGCTGCATGCCCAACAGATTTTAGAGCAAAACGGCTGCGTTGAAGGACGGATCCATCGTTTTTTGTTGGTGGCGCGCAAAGCTAAATAGAGAGTAAAACTTTAGGGTGAAGATGCTTTTATACGTCTTCACCCTTGTGTTTTCTCTTCCTCCCGGAAGATTTTCATCTCCCCGAAATTTCCTCATGTGCTTTCTCAACTCCGGCAGCAATAGCATCTGCGTCCATTTCCCATAAAGCTTCCAGTAATTTGCGGGAAGATTCCACCGACGCCGCCACGCCGTACCAGTTCATTGTACTAATTGCATTAATATATTAATATATTCCTGAGAAACTTCTTTATTGGGAATACTCACAGTTTCGTCTATACTGTTATACGTCAGATAGCCAAGGTGCACCAGTAAAGTCAACACATCATCTTTCGCTGCAAATGTAGTCATATCGTTGCTGAATGTTCCAATATTAATCGATACAGCATCTCCTGCAAGCATTCGAACTACAGAATCTTTCAACCCATCCATATCCATCTGAATATAAATTTTCAAAGCCTCGTAAGTTTCTGTCTGGTTCCAGTAGGTTCCAAATTTGTGACGTAACATAGCTTCCACGACGGACTTTGGGCTGTACATGGAATAAATATCATTTCCCATCTGCCGATGCGCGATCAACTGATAACCATCGTACCATATTTTTGCTTCTTCGAAACTCATATCATATTTTTCACAAAGACCGGATACCTCCTTCTCTGTGAATCCAAAATATTCCGCCAGATCACCCGGATCTGTCATGGAATACTCTGTAAACATATTTAATGCAGAATGAGATCCATATTTCTTGATTGGAAGAATTCCCGTCATATAAGCCAACGCAACATAATCTTTATCTTTCAGCCATGCACGAAGGAAATCCAAATATTTTTTCTGTGCTTCTTTATCCTGTTTATATTCCCGAAACAGACAGTCCCACTCATCAATCAAAATGATAAAGGAGTGATTTGTCTTACTGTAAATGTCCTTCATCACCTGAATCAGATTGTGTTCATCGCGAAAACGAACCGTTTCAAAATGATCCATCAAGTCAAAAATCAAATATTTCTGCAACATGACCAGCATTTCATCCATACTGTGTGTCATACTTAGAAATTCCTGCATATTTACTTTTATGACATCATATTGATTACGATGTTTTTCATAGGATTCTGCTTTGCTGATTTTGAGCGATTCAAATAATTCAGCCGAATCCGATTCACGATCATAATAAGCGGCCAACATATCTGCTGCCATTGATTTTCCAAAACGTCGCGGACGGCTGACACACATAAATTTCTGACGGGTATTAAGAGCTGCATTTGTTTTTTCAATCAAACCGGTTTTATCCACATAAATTTTCGAATTCAGGCTTTCCTGAAACCCTTTGTTTCCCGGATTCAGATAACTTCCCATACAAAAACCTCCCGTCAAATTTTTATATAATTTATTATACTCGATTCCCACAGCTATCACAAGGACATGTTTAAATCTACACCCAGGATTGAATATGGCTGTTCAAACTGGAAATTATTTCTTTCTACATAGCGTGTTTCCTAAAATGATGATTACCACCACATCAACCAAAATAATCCCCAATGCAATATATACAAAAAAAGCAGGCAAAAAATTTTCAAACAAACCCATAATTAATATAAGAACTGCTATAATAAACATTCCAATTCCCATTGTTCTGCATAGCTTCTTTTCATCATATTTTTCCTTTTCTTCTTTTGAAGCTGTATTATATCCAGAAATAACCCAACTCCCGTGTCCAGAAAGTAAAACTATAGAAAGTACCGCAAATATCACACAAACAATCCATACTACCCAGTCAGGACCGGATGCTAAATCTGCTAATTTCATCTATATGCACCTCCTTAACTTCCAATTGTTCTATAATTTTTCAAGCTCTCTTGTACATCATTTCATTGATGTTTTTAATATGCCCAACCCATTCCTCCAAAGAATCCATCTGAAGGTTTTGAAGGGCTTTTTTATAGCAGTAAAAATATTTCGGATAGGTTTCTTCCATCCACTTTAAGGTCTTTTTCGGTCCAAAATAGGGATGCTGCACAATATCACAAAAGATCTCCAAACTGTCAATCAGCACCCAATGCCAACGAAACATCCCTTCACAATCGCCTCGTTTTGCGCGCTCAAACATTTTTACACACCAGTCAACGCCCACCTGAATCTCTTCGCTGGATTTTACCGAACGTTCTCGTAAATAGGCCTGAACCTTCGCTTGCAGCCTTTTTCCAATCCCGTTGCTGTCCGCAATGATGCGTCCATCATGGATCTGCACAAACTCCTCGCACTCATACTCTCCGTCAAAATACGCCAACGGTATACAAATATATCTAATGGAACTCCATCCACAATGGAGGTATCGTGAAACTGTTCATGGTCAGCCACAATGACTAGCGCATCAAAATCACTGTTCAAATTGTTGGTTCCATCCGCGTAGGAACCATAAAGAATAATAGATAGCGGATTATATTTTTCATGAATATATTCGATCACTTGTTCCATTCCAATCACCTCATCAACTTAGAATTGACCGAGCTGAAAGCGAGGGATACTTCTTGTCCGAAGGGCAAGAAGTATCCCTCGCTTTCAGCTCGGTCAATTCAGATTGTAGACAAAGCCCTGCTTTTGCAGGGTTTTGCTATTGTTGGAACCGCTTTTCTGATATAATAAATATCAGAAGGGCGGTGTTTTTTATGATGACGAAAAATGC
>NZ_JBQKLL010000084.1:0-4132 GCF_052116245.1 Blautia sp. Sow4_E7 | reverse complement strand
TTGAAGCCTTATACTCAGCATTCCAAAATGTTAATCATTTTAAAGAATGCTGAGAAATAAGACGTTTTACTACTAAAAGATGAGCATTATTCGTTAGCGTAATCCACAAAGTCTTGCCATTTCATTTTCGTTGCCCTCCCACATTGGTGCTTCATCAGATACAGGTGTTGGAACAGATTCCATTGCGTCTCTAAGCTGTTCAACAGATGGCTTTGCATAGTAGCTTTTGGTTGTATCAGTTCTGGCATGTCCTAACACTGTAGAAACAAGCTCAATGGCGATTCCATCCTGATAAAGATTTGTGGCTCTGGTCCGGCGGAACATGTGACAGTGAACCGAATCCGGAAGGCTAATCCCTGATTCACTGACCAGAGCTGCATATTTTTTTATAATCCGCTGGACATTTCCAACGGACATCCTGTCTGTTACACCTTTTATCGTTGTGGAAAATAAATATGCTTCTTTGGAAGAATTACTGTGATATACACGTATATATTCCCTAAGGTGTTCGACTGCTTTAGCTGTTAATTGTATGGTTCTCTCTTTGTTACCTTTGCCGGTTATGAAAATATTGGGATATTTTGATTCCATTGCGATATCGCATAAGCGAATGTTAAGCAGCTCACTGATTCTTACAGCTGTATCATAGAGAAGGATCAAAATAGCACGGTCTCTTACACCGAATTTCGTATTCGGCGGTGCAGACAGTATTGCAGCAAGTGCATCATCGGACAGAATAGGCTTTTCCTTTTTTATGGTTTTGCATGGTGAAATCTGACTGATTGCCAGGGCAACTGACTGGATTGATATGTCCATATCCGAGGCATAGTTCAGATAAGCACGGATAGCCGCGACTCTTACATTTACAGTTGATGGCTGGCTGCCATTTGCAAGCAGATATTCTCTGAAATTATAAATACATTCTTTGGTACAATCAGAAAACTGAAAGGTGCTTATGGATTTACCTAATTCACCTACAAGGTAGTTTTTAAATATTGTAAGGGAATCTCTGTAGGATTCTGCTGTAGCCTGACTGCGTCCGACCTGCTTTACCAAATAAACATTTAGAAAGTTCCATGTTTTAGAAAAGAACAGCTGGTCGGTTGATATCTTCGCTGATTTATTCTTCATAGGGAATCACCTCCGGAATGACCTTCCCAGACACTGAATCTTTCTCTCGGATGGTATCAAATGCCTTTTCTACAAGATGATAGTAATAATACGTTTCATCAGGACTTTTGTGTCCAAGGTATCTGCTTAAATATGGGAGCATAGTGTTTGTATCAATCCCCTGATGCATCCACTCATTAAATCTCTCTACTACAAAAGCATGGCGTAAACAGTGGGGTGTCGGATGTTTATCAATCGTCTTGGCAACCGGAAGCATGGCCCAATGGCGGTTAAAACTTGATTCTACTCCAGAGCACGAAACAGGCTTATGTGGATCTTTTCCCGGAAAAGCCCAGTCAATTCCGGGAAAAAGCATTTCCTGACTTTCTTTATAGTTTTTAAGTATCGGAAGGCTATCCTGCGGAAGATATACAAGGCGGTCTTTGTTACCCTTTGAGCCAAGGACAGTAAGGATTCCTTTATCCAGGTCTATATGCTCCCATTTTAGCAGTCGCCCTTCTGACAGACGCAGACCACAGCAAAAATATAGGAGAAAAAGAATCTTGCACTCTCTATCGAGTCTGAATTGCTCTGAATTATGAGACGTGCGGATATCCATTTTCTGTAGCAGTTCCTTAACTTCCTCTTTTGATGGAATGTAAAGAACCGGACGGTAAGCCTTGCAGAAAAAATTAGGAATGTATGCTTCCTGACCAAGGGAAAGGATATATTCACCCAGCACCTTCACCATCGACATACGGCGATTATGATAGGCATCTCCTTCGCCCGGTCTGGCTTCTGACCATTTGGCTGCCATTTCGTAAGTGACTGTTGTCAGTTCCGGATAATTCTGTGCGCAAAAGGTATCAAAGCGTTTTAATAGCTTTTCTTCGGAATTATAGGCATATCCATCAGCTCGTTTTTGCTGTATAAGTCCTTCGATATGATGTGCCAGACCGCTCTCAAAAATGTATGTCATGATAAAACACCTCCAAATTCCAGAGGGCAGAGCCTCATTTTATCTTCGTCATGTTCAAGATATACCTCTGCTGTTTCCTGACGTGCATGTCCGAGAGCATTGGAAATATCATCAAGTTTGTTGTCTGCCCGAAGCATTCTTGTGGCAAATGTTTTTCGTGTCATATGAAAGCCCTGACCAGCAGATAATTCAAATCCATATTCAGCAAGTATTCTTTTTAAAGCTCCACGGCACGCCGTTGTAACTTTAAGCGGAATATATGGTGCCTGATGGCGAATAAATATATATCCGTTGCCTGTGACAGCCGATTCCGGACGTCCATTTATGATGTATTTATATACTGAATTACCTACATCCGTTGGGACTGGAAGCGTTATTGCTTTTCTTGTTTTCTGCTGAATGAAGGAAACAGTTTTGTTTTTCCAGTCAAAATCATTTACTTGAAGCTTTAGGATGTCTGCTCCCCTGATACCCATTCGAAGTCCAAGCATGACCATAGCTGTGTCCCTGAGTTCCATGGGAGTAGAAGCTTTCTCACGATATTCATATATTTTCTCGACCATAGCATCGCTCAGAACATCAACTATGCTGCGATGAGGAGCACAGCTTGCAGATACTGCAAAAGCAAGTGTTGGTGAAATCAGATCCTGGTCAGCCATGTAACGTAGAAGCTGACGAAGCTTGGTTCCATATGCATTTTTACTTTCCGGGGTCGAGTGGACATCATGGTTATGAAACGATTTAACCACATCGGGTGTTATGGAGACTGGATTATCTATTCCATTATCTTCAAGATATTTGAAGAAACTGCCTCCGGCTGCCCTGCACATGGTAAGTGTCTTATCGGTCATTCCATCCCGCCTGCGGCTTTCTATGAAACCATCAAGGATGCTTTTACTCCATGATGGAAGATGATCAGATGCACGCATCGGCTCAGCGATTATATTGGATTCCATTATGCCCTGGAGATACTTTTCAAACATTCTGATAGTGTGTGTACGATGAGCTGAGCCGGAACTGCTGGCTTTGATCTGATTCGGGCAATCCGGAAGTATATCTATCCATGATGTCACAGTTTCTTCCGAGTGTTCCAGATGGTTAAGTTCCAGAAACATGAAATACCATGTGAAATCATTGCGATAAACAGCTTTTGATGATTCCATGTATTTCCAATCGTCCAAAGCGTCAAGATATTCATCAGCTTTAAGTTCGAGAGGTGTACTCGGGTGAAATGCGGTACCTGTTTTAGAAAGTCTCATCTCAAGCAGTATTTCAACGTTCTCACCAAAAAGAACCCGCTGGTAACACTCTGGCACATCACCTCTGCGGTGAAGATATTTCATAAGTGCTGTCATGGCACATACGGCGTTCTGACGTCTGGCAAGAGATTTACAGGATTTGCAGTAAGTATTCCAGTATTCGATAAGAGTATCTATGGTTATTGCTTCCGGCTCTGTAACTCCCAGGGAAGTAGCAAGCCTGAAGAACTCCTTGATGGCAACAGAATACGTATGGTAATAGCAGGGATTCTGTGTGGTCGCATAGTATTCTTCCAGCTCATATGTCAGGCGAAAAAAAGATTCCGATATTCCGCTCCGGCAGAAAAAACTATTTTCTGAGCGGCAGAAAGAACTTTTGATATCTCCAAAGAGCAAGTAATGGTCGAGGCGGAACAGGGCATTTCTATATTGAGAATACGTTTCATAGGAAATTTCCCGTTTTTTAATCTCAAGCCAGTCCAGTGCGGCATCCATTGAAAAAGGAATGCCCTTATCCATCAGGTACTTGAAGAGTGTAGTATAACAGGTTCTGTGCATGTCTATATTTTTACATGCACTGTCTGGCTGTTTCATCATATTGAGAACTGATGAAATAGCATCTAAATAGTTTATTTGCATATCAAATGCGCTCCTTTCCGGCTTCCCATTCGAGGGGAAAACCTGATAATAGCGTATCTGATAATGCTCATCTTTTTTACAAGAAAGTGAGGATTTATGGAAAATAATTTAAAAGATCAACATTACAAAAACATGGGTATAAGGC
>NZ_JBQKLL010000083.1:0-4216 GCF_052116245.1 Blautia sp. Sow4_E7 | reverse complement strand
AACACAGCCAGATTTTTGTTGATTTTGAAAAAAATAAAAAGAAAAGAAGTTTTAAAAGAAAAATGGTGCTGGGCATAACACCCAACACCAAGTTTGTCTACAGTCTGAAATGAGACTCCTGCAGAAGTCTCATTTGGTTATGCAGTGTAAACCATAAGGTTATATGTTAACTGAAAATGATTATAGTTCCCTTGTTTTTTCGATTGCATTCAGGACTTTTTTTACTTTTTCGGATGGCTCCGGGGAATAAAGGAGTCCAAAAGGAATTCCGTAATTCCAGTTTACAGGAACCAGTTTCATAAGCGGATGGACACTTTCCCAGCTTTTTATAGCCAGCAAAACATCATTGCTGTTTTCGCAGCGGTTAAAGGTTTCTACATTGTAGATATCAAAATCCACAATGTTGATTTCCGGGTGATGTTCCCACAGGTCATCTCTTAAAATATCAACATATTCGCTCCATCCCCGATGAATCAGCATAAGGTTCTCCCCATAGAGGTCCTGGAGTTCAAGGCATTCTTTTCCAGCTAGTCTGTGGTGAATGGACATTGCACAGCAGAAAGCTTCTCTGGATATTTCAATTCCCCTGCATTTTCGAAGATCCAGCAGGGTATCATCAAAAATTCCGGCAACCACATCAATATTCTGCCCCAGATTTCCCAGAATCTCCCGGGCGTTTTCCGGTGTATTCTCAAAAGGGATCAGCTGGAATTTGATCTCTGGATAAAGTTCCTGTATTTTCGGAAACAGGCTGGAAAAAATCTGGGGAGGCGTCATCGGTGAAATCCCAACACGAATGATTTCTTTGTCTCCTCTCATTGTATTCTCAGCTCTAAGCAAAGCTTCTTTACTATACTGAATAATGTATTTCGCATCTTTATAAATAGATTTTCCAGCTTCCGTTACAATAAGTCCCCGGTGAGTACGGTCAAATAACTGCAGATTCAGACTGCTTTCCAGAGAATTAATCTGCTTTATTACTGCTGGTGCTGTGATAAACAATTTTTCCGCAGCCTTACTGAAGCTCCCGGATTCTACAACACACAAAAAAGTTTCAAGCTGAGGATTATAAAGCATATGCATGTCTCCTTGATATAACATTTTTACTGTATGATGTAAGTATAAACACTGGGTGTTACTATCTGTCAAGTACTATTTTAGTTACTGTTCACTGATAACGTTCTGCGAGGTGTTTTTTGTGAACAAAGTTCACAGAAAACCTGAGAATCTCGGCGCGAAATCATGCGAATGCATGATTTCTGTGCATCGCGAAGCGTGTTACTGGTCACGGAGTGAACAGTAACCTATTTTACCTTTACCACTTTGAGCCAAAACAAAAATATTGATTTTTTGATGGGAGAATTGTATCAGAAGCAGATGAACTAAGTCTTATTAAAGCGCAGTTCCTTTTGTGGGAATAAATAAATGGCTCAAATCAGCGTGTTCCAATTTTAGCAGTGAGATTTTTTTATCAATTCCTCCCGCATACCCTGTCAGACTGCCATTTGTGCCTACTACACGGTGGCAGGGAATGATAATGGAAACTTTGTTATGTCCAACGGCACCGCCTATGGCCTGTGCAGACATGTGCGTGATCTTTTTTATTTCTGCCATTCTGCGAGCGATTTCCCCATACGTAATCGTTTGTCCATAAGGAATCTGTAATAAAATCTTCCACACAGCCTGCCTGAATGCAGATCCTTCTGGATGAAGCGGCGGCGTAAATGTGGGCTCTTTGCCAGAGAAATATATGTCCAGCCATTTCTTTACTTCTGCGAGAATCTCTGTTTCCTGTGAAATTCTCTTCTCTGGAAGTGTGTTTGCAAAATATTTCTGCCCTTCAAACCACAGACCAGTAAGACCGATTTCATCCGCAGCCAGCAAAATAGAACCTAATGGCGATGAATATGTAGATGTATATATCATAGGTTTTCCCTTCCTTTATTTATTGGTGTTATTTCTGCTTAAGGTATTGAAAAACATTTTTGCCACTTTACTGAACACAGCATGTTTTTTCCATACCAGTGCCAGCCTTGTTGGCAGTTTCGGCGCTAATGGAAGAAAACATACTTCTGGATCAAGTGTGGGGGCAAGTAAATCTCTTGCGGTCAAAAAATATCCCATGCCCTGCATCACAAAGGGAACCGGACTTCCATGGACCACATTATAAGTTGCTGCGATGTTCAGACTTTCAAGGTCTGTTCCGGCCCAATGTGCGATCTCATTTTGAAGGCCGATCCTCTGGTGCATAATCAGGGGAATCCCTTTCATGTCTTCTTTGGACAAAGCTTTTTTCACTGCCAGCGGATTACTTTTTTTCATAAGGATTCCCCATTCTGAACAATCTGGAAGAGATAAGAAATCATATTTTATATTATCAATGGGTTCAAGCATGACGGCAAAATCCAGACTGCCATGATTCAATCGTTCCGATACATCCACTGCATCACCGCTATAAAAGTGGAAATGGATCCCAGGATATGTATTTCGCAGTTCTGCCGCTACCGCCAGAACACTTTCTGAAATGCTTCCCCCAATATAAATATCTCCCATCACTTCTTCAAGATCGTAACTGATTTCCTGTTCTGTTTTTTCTACCAGTTCGATGATTTCCTCTGCACGTGTAATATTTTCTTCCCTTACAACCGCAAGGAAATAGCGTAATTCCCGAAGTTCCATAATATGCGCCTTCCTCTCTTTGCCTAATTCTGATTTTTAGATTGATAACTGGCTGATTGCTGACTTTTTCCGGTACTGGCTGGGGGACATCCGGTATCGTTCTTTAAAAGCCCGGTTAAATGTCCGCTGGCTTTCAAAGCCGCTGTCCAGACAGATTTCTATAATAGAATCCTGGGTGTTTTCCAGCTGTGCACATGCATAACGGATTCTGGCGTCATTGAGATATTGATTAAAATTACTGTGAAACGTTCCGGAGAAGACTCTGGAAACTGCGTATTTGCTTACACAAAGCTTCTTTGCCATTTTGTCCAGGGTTATATTTTCACGGAAATGGCGGGAAATATAGGCGACTGTCTGATAGATCAGATCACTGCTTCCCACCTTTGACTTTTCATCCAGGTCAAGAAGGGGAAGGCATCTGGCAAGGACGATCTGAAGATAGGCCTGCAGGATCAAAAATTCATTTTCCCCGGTTATCATCATTCGAAAAAGCGCGTAAGAAATTTCTTCGCCTAAATTTTTTCCTGGAATCACAGGACATACAGGAGCAAAGTTTTGCAGCTCTTCACTGAAAACGCCCAGTCTGTCGGCGGCAAGATTCACACAATAGATTTTGTGCGGGTCATTTCCAAACACCTGATAATGATGAATAATGTCGGGAAATACAATACCTATATCTCCAGTTTCCATATGATATAACTCCTGCCCCACTCCTAATTCTAATGTGCCGTCAAGCATATAGATCAGCTCCAGGGTATTGTGAAGATGGGGACCTGCATGTCTGGCAGTCTTAGATACTGTCTGGATGCTCTTGTTAGTGTTTTTGTATTGTAAGTGCATAAGACCTCTTTCTGTCACCTGGCGGTTGGCTGCTGTACGCATGTAATGTTTTGCAAAGTGTGTTGTCTGGAAATGCAATCGTTTTATTGCAAGATTTGTCTACTATTTTGGCACATTTGGCAAGCATTTGCAAGAGTTTCGCTATATAATGACCAATGTAATCAAGAGAAAGGAGTGAAAGAACAATGATGAAAATGTTAAAGAAATGTCTGTATGACGCTATGGACTTCTACGCTACTTACTATCCATATATCGCAGCAAAATACCTTCACTAAAAAAGGACCTGCGGGCTGCAGGGTCCTTTTTTGTGCCTTATTATATATATCACGAGTTAATTTCAATTAATAAATACTCTGACTTACATCCCGTTTTAAATTTAATGGCCCAATCTGAAATTCGCTGACTGTCAAGGTAGTTGTCAGTAAAATATTTATTTTTTGTTCTTGCAGGTCATCAGATATTGTTCTGTACCTGACGTGAGTATCAATAAATTATCTACGTTTATTGGCAATCACGTCAGGCACAGAATCCTGCCTGATCACCATCATTTTGAATGATTAGATTTTTATGAAACAGCCATCTGCTCATCAGCTTTTTCGGATTGTTCGTGTACCTTTTCCGGGTTCAGATATACAGTATCCGGAAGACTCCAGTCACGGGTTGCACGTCCATTCCAGCGTTCTGGATGCTCTGCTTT
>NZ_JBQKLL010000082.1:0-4243 GCF_052116245.1 Blautia sp. Sow4_E7 | reverse complement strand
CCATTCAACAACTGTTATATATAAAACAAGGGTGAGAAGCCTGATTTTCAGGCTTGCCACCCTTACATATCATAGAAGAATCTTATTTACAGACTTTTTCTCATAGTCTCTATTACGCATTCCCCTTACTTCTATATTCCCTGGGGCTACACCCGGACTTTTTCTTAAACACATAGCTGAAATAATGCGGATCCTTATATCCCACCTCCTGTGCGATCTCCCCGGACGACTTGTCCGTCTCGCGCAGGAGCTTTTTCGCTCTGTCCATTCTCTTGCAGGTAATGTACTCCACAAAAGTCTTCTGCATATTCTGGCTGAAAATCGCGCTGAGATAGTTGGCACTCATATTCACCGCATCCGCCACTTCATTCAGGGAAATGGTCTCTTTATAGCAATTCTCGTCAATATAATCCAGCACCTTTTTCATAGCACTGTTGCCCTGGGATTCATTCTTCTCGTCACGGATATCAATGGCCGTCTGCAGCAGATCCATACAATAATCCGCCACCTGGGAAGCCTTAATGCTCATATCCTCATATTTGCCCTCTATCCGGTCACTATATTCCTCTTTGACCACTCCAATGGATTCCAGATACATAATGGTGGTAAACCGGATATGAAGCACCACATAATCCCGGAACATCCTGGACTCCAGCGCCTTACTCATTCCCCCAAGATATCCCTGAACAAATTCCTGAATCTCACAGCTGCTGCCCTTGGTAAGAAAATCCTTGATGATCTCCGGATTCAGCTGGGACGAATCCACTGCCTCCAGCCGGTTCTCTCCCTGTGAGTTTACATAACTGCCCAAGGTCTCTTCTGTCAGCACATGAAGCCCTGGCACCATAAAACGATAGGCGAAATAGTGATTTACACTCTGGTAACACTGGGAAAGCAGGCTTAAACGCTCCACTGGTTTTCCCACAGCCACATACCAGTCCATCTGCTCTTCGCCCTCGCAGGTACGCTTCACATAATCCACACAGTTGTCCGTCAGCTCCTGAAGCTGTGACATTTCCCCCTTTACCAGAACTCCATAACTGTTTACATTCCAGCGGAAAAGCAGATACTGGGGATAGCGCAGAAAATAATGAAGCACTTCATCCTGTTTCCGCAGAAAGCCTTCCATCTTGTCTTTATTTTTCTCCTGCAGATACAGGAAAAGAAGGTTATAGCCTGCTGCCGTGATCTCAATGGACTGACGCTCAGCCTCATCATAAATCTCTTTAACCGACAGCTCCCCTTCCAGGATTTTCTCCATAAACCGCCGTCTGGAAAACTGCTCATACTCCTGGATCTCATTCTGGAACTGGGTGCGGTAATCCTCCTGCTCCTGATCCTGCTCGATCTTCTCTTTCAGCTCCAGAAGCACGTTCTTCAGCTTCATCCTGGTAACAGGCTTCAGCAGATACTGATCTACACCCACTTCAATGGCCTGCCTTGCATACTCGAAGTCATCATACCCACTGATGATAATGATCTTCATCCGCGGAAATTCCTTGCTCACGATCTTGCTCAGGGAAAGCCCGTCCATAAATGGCATTTTTATATCCGTGATCAGCACATCCGGCTTTGTTTTACGGATCAGGGGCAAAGCCATTTCTCCATCTGCAGCTTCTCCTACAAACCGGTATCCGAACTGGTCCCAGGGAATCCTGTCCCTGAGTCCCTCACGGATCACCGTCTCATCTTCAACCAGAAATACCTTTAGTAACATTTTCATCCTCCCCGACGTTCTCCTGGGTATAAACCCGCTCCGGAACGTAATATGCTTTTTCTATCTCCTTGCCAGCTTCCATATCCCGAATGATCTGCTCCACATATTTTCCCTGGTCGGGATTACACTGGACATCAATGTTGATCTCGCCGTTTCGCACCAGCTCCACGCCGGCATCCACTGCGTCAAAAGAAATCACCGTAATATCGCCGTTTACCCCGGCTGTTTTTCCCGCTTCCTTAATGGCCTCCAGAGCTCCGAAGGTCATGTCATCATTCTGGGAAACCACTACGTCAATATCCTCATACTGATCCAGCAGTCTTGCCATTTCTTCTTTGCCCTTGGCGGTGGTAAACTCTCCGTCTACCTGCTGCAGGATGTTCCAGTTGTGCTGCACCGTAGCTACTTCATTGAAGCCACGGGTTCTTCCGATGGTAGCAGACGCGCCCTTGGTACCCTTCAGCACTACAATATTAACCTCATCCTCTTCCCGGCCCTGCTTTTTCATGTAATCCTCAAGCCAGTAACCAGCGTCCTGACCTTCACGGACAAAGTCAGAACCAACCCATGCCGCATAAAGGGAATCATCTTCCACAGAAACCATACGGTCCATAAGGATCACCGGGATCCCTGCATCCTTCGCCTCCTGAAGCACTGTATCCCAGCCAGTCTCCTCAATAGGGGAAAGGACTATATAATCCACCTGCTGGGAAATAAAGCTCCGGATGGCCTTGATCTGATTGGCCTGCTTCTGCCTTGCATTGTCGAAGATCAGCATGTAGCCGTTGGCTCTGGTAAAAGCGTCCTGGATGGACTGGGTGTGGGCACTTCGCCACACAGATTCACTGCCCACCTGGGAAACTCCAACCACGATCAGGTTGTCGTCCTCCGCCGGACTCTCCTGTACATTTCCGGTGCCAAAAGGACTTCCCAGAAGAACCAGCGCCACCAGCACAAATATGATCGGCGCCACAGCCCAGATGTTTTTTCTTATAAACTGTCTCATATGTCTGCCTCCAAAACCGCCGGGATCACGATCTCTACCGTTGTTCCCGTCCCCTTCTGGGACTGGATCTTCATTCCATACTCCGGTCCGAAATACATGTGGATACGCTCATTTACATTTGCCAGTCCGAAGCCCTTCTCCGTCTCCTGACAGGGCTTCTCGATCTGCTGGCGAAGCTGCGTAAGCTCTTCCTCATCCATACCCACGCCGTCATCCCGGACTGTCAGCCGGATGATATCCCCCTCTTTTTCCCCGTGAATGTGAATACAGCCCTTGGCACGCTTATACTTAATGCCATGATAAAGTGCATTCTCCACCACCGGCTGGAGGGTCAGTTTCAAAATCTGATATTTATAAATTACCTGATCCAGCTGAATATCATACTCCAGAATATCCCGGTAACGCATTTCCTGGATCTGAAGGTAACTGCTGATATGCTTTTCCTCTTCCTTGATGGAAATAAATTCCTTGCCTTTGCTGAGAATTTCCCGGAAAAAGTCGGACAAGGTAACGACCATAGTCACCGCTTCATCCGGCTCATTGGACTCGATCAGCCACACAATGGTATCCAGAGTATTATATAGAAAATGAGGCTGGATCTGCTCCTGAAGAAGACGCAGATCGGCTTTTCGCATTTTGCGCTCATCCTCTTTTATCTTGTCAATGAGGGACTGCATGTTTCCAGCCATTTTGTTGAAGCTTACGGCAAGCTCTGCCACCTCATCATCAGAATCCACCTGGGCCCTGGCATCAAAATCACCCTGGGCGATCTTCTCCGTTGCCTGGTTCAGCCGGTCAATGGGCTGCAGGATACTGGAAACGATCATAACCGCGCTGACAGCAACTACAATGATCAACACGCCAATGAGCACGCTGCACACCACCATGAAGCGCCCGATCTGACTCTGCAAAGTGTCGGTAACTATTTCCATGTAACGAGTCTGATAATAAATATAATACTGGATGTCGTCCTGGATCAGCTCCGTAAGGATATAAATGTTGTTATCCAGCTTCTCAATATTCTCGCTGTATCGGCCCCCTGCGGAAATGCTGTCCACAATGTCGTCCACCCTTTTTTCCAGGGTGTTGATGTTGCGGAGAAGACTTTCCAGCCACAGCTTGCTCTCAGACTCTGTTGTAATGGCCGTAAGTCTGGTAAACTCGCTGCGCAGCTCTTCAATTAACGTGTATGGATTCTTAAGACTTTTGTCTGTTTCGATAGTGTCCAGAGTGACATAGCCTACAACCAGCTTGTAAAGGCTCTCGTCCATCTCTTCTTTGAAATTCAGATTGTAATTATTGGCTACGGTCATGTTGCTTACGATCTCATCATAAGTGTTGCTGTAGCTTGCCATTGAGGCAAGAAGATACATCACAAGAAGAATAAACGGCAGTGTCACCACTGCCGCCAGATTGTAGACAAAGCCCTGCTTTTGCAGGGTTTTGCTATTGTTGGAACCGCTTTTCTGATATAATAAATATCAGAAGGGCGGTGTTTTTTATGATGACGAAAAATGCAG
>NZ_JBQKLL010000081.1:0-4253 GCF_052116245.1 Blautia sp. Sow4_E7 | reverse complement strand
GGATAACCAAACAAAGGAATGTCCAAAATCAGGGATATCACTTTTGTGTAGGTGTCTAAAAAATAGGCACTACACTAATTCAAAATGTCCTTGACAAGGGATACAGTTTAACCTGGTAATCTTTTTTTAGGCATTCTCTTTTTAGGCTTTTCAATAGCAAATCCCTTTATATTAAAACTGTAAAATATTTCCTCCTCTTCATCTATTGATATAGAAGCATGTGAATATTTGTTTTTGCTGATTTTACAGATGAATCTCCCAACAAAGTCAGAGTATTTTGTAAGTAATATTGTAACTGTCTTCATAGATATATTTTCCATTAATGCAACTTCCTTTCCATAACAACCGATACAATATTACCCCATGATTATTTACTTTTTGCTTATATACTGTTTACAAAATATTATTTTGAACTTCTTACCTTCTCAGTTTACTATACATGACCACTTTTCAACTATATTGCATGTTTTTACTTCATACTGCATTTTGTATTCTCTTTTCTTTCAATTACAATCATCTGTTATTTGTCACACTTCTTAACGATAACAACACCTGCGATGATTACTACTGCAATCGCAATAACTGCTTTTACCATTGGTTTATCCTCCTTGTTCTTTATGATGGCATTATCCTAACACTTGTATTTTTGATTTTTGTTTCAAAACTGTTTGAAAAAAATTAATTTAAAAAGCTGTCAGCACGATATTGCCTGACAGCTTTTTCTATATAGCATCCACTCTTTTGGAGTTTTATTCAGGATAATATCCTGTTTCCTTTTTTGCATATCTCATAAATCTCATCATATTTTTCTTCTATCAGCGGTGTTACTTTTTCTATCTGCTTCCCCAGCACCTTCTTATACACAAAATAAGGAAGTATCCACCCGATAAATCCCGGTATGGCAAGTAAGATACACAAGATTACCTGTGGCGGCTGTGCTGTCACCGCAAAGGTTGCTCCCGCCATAAATGCAGTTCCCACAACTGCAATAATAAGCGCATATATCGTCGCTGCGGAGTTTTTGGATTTTTCCAGCGTATCAATCTCTCTGACACAGCTTTCAAAATTCCGCTGAAGCCTTGTAAGCTCCATTTTATTGATAATCTTTCGGTTCCGTTTGATCCGAAGAACGACCTTATTCTGTTTTACAGGATTTCTGTTTTCCCCGAAAGCCTCTATAATATTCCCATCTAATTCCCAGCCAAAATTCTCATATCCATCCAGCAGAAAAGATACTCTGCTCTTATCCGTAATCACATCTTTATACTCATATCCTACATATTCTTTTTTCTTTGTTCTGGTATCTTCCATTACCGGCTTCCTCCATCCTCATTTACAGATACACCTGTTGCAGGCAGTGTCACAAGGAACGTACTCCCTCTTCCTTCTTCACTTAAAACCTGAATATCGCCATCCAGCAGCTCCAGCACCCGGCTTACTAATGCCAGCCCCAATCCATTCCCTTCTTTCGAATGAGAGGTATCTCCCTGATAAAACTTATCAAATATATGATTCATCACATCACTGTCCATACCGCATCCCGTGTCTGAAACTGATATTTTTACAAAACCTTCCTCCGATATCTGTTTCACTATGACCGTCCCTCCCGGCTCCGTAAATTTGATGGCATTGGACAAAAGATTATTCCATACAATCTCCAGAAGGCTCTCATCAGCTTGCACCATCGCCACATCCTCTAGCTCTGTCTCCAGTTCTATTTTCTTTTCATCCCAGGCCTCCTCAAAATGGAGGATACATTCACATAACTGTCTGCTCACATCATAAACCTCTACTTCCGGAGTTATCCTCTGATTTTCCAGCTTATTCAGTTTCAGAATATTACTGATCAGATTGGAAAGCCTCATTGCCGCCCCTTCAATGCCTTCCGCATATTCTTTCCTCTGTTCCTCTGTGAGCTGTTCTGTTTTCAACAGTTCTGCATAATTCTTGATAATGGCAATAGGGGTCTTCATTTCATGGGATACATTTGACACAAAATCAGTTTTCAGTGTTTCAATGCTCCCCAGTTCTTCCACCATCTTATTAAAATCCATGATCATGACATCCAAATAGTCCCATTTATCCTGTGTATGGAGCGCAGGGACATACACGGAAAAGTCTCCGTTTGACACACGGCTGGTCGCTTCTGCCAGTTTATGCATAGGTTCTTCATATGCAGCACGGATTTTTCTTCTGGTAAACATAGTGAGTACCACCGCAACCATCCCCCAGTAAACCACGGGAATAATACTCTGAATCACCGCATTCCACTCCATGCGGTTCATCAGTACAACCAATCCTGTATGGACGCCGGACATCAAAAGAAGTATCACAAGAAAAATCACAAATAAGGAGGGAGGAAATCTGTTCTCCTTTACCGATCCATAATCTTTATCTCTTTCTTTTCTCATGTCAGTACCACCTTATATCCGAGGCCTCTTACGGTTACAATTTTAAATCCATCGCACGCCGACAGCTTATCCCTGAGCTTTGTCACATAGACATCAACTGCCCGTAGGCTGGTTTCACTGTCCACGCCCCAGAATTCATCCATTAACTGCGCTCTGGAAAATGTCTTTTTCGGATAGGATAACAGCTTATAAATAATATTAAATTCTCTGGTGGTAAGGCTGATCTCTTCCCCGCCCAACGTTGCGCTCATTCCGTCCGCATCCAGTTCCAGATTGCCTATCGTAATCTTCCGCTCCATTTCTATATTTGCTCTGCGGAGCAGTGCCCTGACATGCAGAAGCAGTTCATCCAGTTCAATCGGTTTTACCATGTAATCGTCAATCCCCAGTTGAAATCCCTTTTGTTTGGACGGAAGATCATCCTTTGCTGACATAAATAAAATGGGAATGGTTTTATTTACCTCCCTGACTGTCTGCGCAAATTCAAATCCGTCGATCTCCGGCATCATGATATCTGAAATAATCAGTTCGTATAGATTGTTGTACATTTCCTCATACGCCTCATTTGCAGACAAGCACCCTTTTGCCTGAAATCCGCTGTCATTTAAATAGGTGCAGACAATCTGGTTTAGTTTAACATCATCTTCTACCACAAGTATATGAATCATGTCGATTCCCTCCTTTTACAAATCACTCTTCTTTTTTGAGAAACAAATCCCCTGTATTCCTAAGCCCAAAACTATCAGGCACACAACAGTCCCGGTGATCCCATTCATCAGCTTTATCAACGCTTCCTCCCCCTCGGCAAAAGATGCAAACATTGCCGTCTGGAGTGTCAGGATGGAAACACAGGCATCAATATATCCAATTTTTCTTGCTATTGAAAGAAGCGGTGATTTTCTTTTTCCTACCTTAATCACCTGTACCGTGGACATGATAATCTTATAAAAAGTATATGTCGCCACTGCATATATCGTAAGCCCGGGATAATCCTTACCGCCCTGGGCATTCAAAAGCAGGATAACCGCTCCTGCCAATACGACCGCCATAAACAGAAATAGCACACTGTTCTTGCGGTAAACAGAAAGTTCCCGCCGCATATGCTCCTGTTTTTCTTTAAGGGCAGCAATCTCTCTTTCGTGCCTGACAATTCCAGCCCGCATAATACTTAACAGAATATAATATGCCGACAATGTGCCAAACCACGCCGAATGGCTGGTAATCCCGATTACACCATTGAATGCCGCAAAGATCATATTACTCACCATACCGGGGACAGCAAAGAGAATGGTTCTCCACCTATAATCGGTTGTCACTTTATTTGTATACGGATTTGCTGCAATTGCCGGTTTTATAGTCTCCCGGATATCCTGCCTGATATGAATCATAATATAATAGCAGCTTGCAGTAACTGTAACGGCTGCCAATACATAAAACAGTATGCCTGCCAAATTGGGAAAACTCGCAAACACCACATTTACCAAAGCAAGTGCAATACAGACTATCGTCACAAAATACAAAAAAATCCGGTATCGTAAACGTAATGAAGGAATATACTTGCTTATTTTTTTCTTCTCTGTTTCTTTTTGGGTTTTCATCTATGAAATTTCCTTGTATAAAGTTTCTATTATTATAAACCAGATTTGTTTGAGTTTTGTTTGCAAATTGTGTCTAAAGTGTGAACGCATGCTGTCGGTACACAAAAAGATACGGCAGAACTTCTTTCTGCCGCCAGACTGTAGACAAACTTGGTGTTGGGTGTTATGCCCAGCACCATTTTTCTTTTAAAACTTCTTTTCTTTTTATTTTTTTCAAAATCAACAAAAATCTGGCTGTGTTCCA
>NZ_JBQKLL010000080.1:0-4502 GCF_052116245.1 Blautia sp. Sow4_E7 | reverse complement strand
CTCCTGTGGTGTTTTTCGTGAAAAGTGTGAAACACACTTTTTACACTTTTCACACCATTATCTCATCTTTTGGAGACGCAAGGAAGTTGACTGGTTATTCACCATTTACGATTATATAATACATTTAAGGGAATATCTCATTTTATTTTGTACTAATTAGATGCTAACACTATATTGATAAAGTGTATGTCTATGGCGGCGGAAGAATAGAGATCATCTGGAAAATGGATGATATTTTCTTTGTGGGAGATAAGAGTAAAGTCATAGATGTGAATGAGAAAAAAGATGAGTAATTATTTGCAGGAGCATCGCCAGGGAAAACTGGCGGTGCTTTTTGCAAGAAAAACATATTTTTTTTAGTCTTATATTGACAAAAGCAGAACTGTTAGCTCTTACATTAGAAGATTTTGACGAAGAAGAAAAAACGCTCAGGATAGCTAAGTCCTATCAGAGAATCGGGAACAGAGATGTGATTACTGATCCGAAAACAAAAAAAGGAAAGAGAATCATCACATTACCGGATTTTCTGGTAACAGAGCTAAAGGAGTACACAGGCAGGCTGTACGGACTTATGGCAAAGGACAGACTGTTCCAGAACACGACAAAAGCATACTGGGAACATGAAATACAGAGAGGTATTGAGTTATCAGGGGTAAAAAGAATCCGATTGCATGATCTGCGACACTCTCACGCCAGCTTGCTGATTTCCAAACTTGGGGCACAGCCTAATCTGGTAGCGGACAGACTGGGACATGAAAAGATTCAGACAACGTTATCTACATATTCTCATTTGTATCCAGATCAGTCACGAAAGCTGGCAGATCAGTTGGAGAAGTTAGCGGAAGTGGATGAAAATTAATGGAAGGAGCCGAAAAATATGCCAGGGCAACACAGCAATCCAACAATAGCGTTTCGTCCTACGCAATGGGAACGGGCAATAATTGAAGAGCGGGTAAAAGCCAGTGGGTTGTATAAGAAAGATTTTATTGCAAGAAGCTGTATTTATTCCAATATTGTTGTAGTAGGAACAAAGCAACGGGTACAGTACCTTGTAGAAGAATTACGAGAAACACAGATAGTTATGAAAGAGATCACCGAGCAGATTCTGTCCGGTGATTTTTCCATGTCTGGGGAGAGTTTCAAGGAACTTAGAGAAGATTATTTGGCGTTTATGATTACGATGGTGGATATTCTGAATGGAGCTGCCTATTTATTTGATAAGAAGCCGGATTCTGATAACAGGCATTGGAAAGAACAGCAGGAGATTCAGGAATATTGTGAGGCAATCAGGGAAGAGATTGCTGGTAAAAATGGAGCAGTGGAGCAGATAAAAAATCAGTTGTAGAAACTACCAATAATGGATATAATATAGGAAAAGAAACGAACATGGATTTCTAACAGAAAGGACGTGATATTATGGTAACAACAGAATCTGTAACCATTAAAGTTCCGGTAGGAATGTCAAAATATCTGGTAACAATGAACCCGGAAACAGAGCTTACCCGAAATGCACTGTTGCTGTATCCATATATACTGAATCAGACGATATCTCATGGTCGTGCGGCTGAAATTCTGGGAATCAGAAAATCAGAGTTGATTGATCTGTATGATAAGCTTGGATATTCCTATTTTGATATGACGATGGATGATCTGGATGATGAACTGAATACTTTCAGAGAACTCAAAAAGAAGGAGGCTGCGGTATGATTGTTGTATCAGATACAACACCGCTGATATCACTTCTTAAAATCAATCGTATAGATTTGCTGGAAAAACTGTTTGGAGATGTTCTGATTCCGCAGGCAGTATTTGATGAGCTGACAGCCGATGAACGTTTTCAGCTTGAAGCGAATCGGATTAGACAGACGAAATTTATCGCAGTGAAACCTGTCAACAATCCGGAATCTGCCAGTATATTAAAAAGAGCAACCGGTCTTGACCAGGGCGAGAGTGAAGCGATTGTTCTGACAGATGAATTAAAAGCAGATCTGTTATTGATGGATGAAGCAAAGGGAAGAAACGTATCAGCTCAGATGGGGCTTAGAATCATGGGGACGATAGGGATTCTTATGGCAGCCTATGAGGAACACGAACTGACTTCGGATGAGGTCAGAGAATGTGTAGATGGTCTGCAACGTGCCGGACGGCATATCGGACAGCGGCATTATCAGATGCTGTTAAGCAGATTGAAAGACTAAAAATACTCTGGTTCTATAACAGTACCGTGGTTCTGGATTGGTTCTAAAAAGTTCTGAAACGAGATGCTGGATAGGAAAAAATTGAAAATAGTAGTAAATCTGACGTCTGTACCGAACCAATTTTACACCATGTTACAGAGAATGGAGTAGAGACAGGACGTTCTCTGTTTTCTGAACATGTGCAACAGCCTCTATCCAAGGAAAATTTATATGCAGGATTTTCTTTATTGGATAAAGATACAGTTATAGATTTTGATAGTGTGGATTCTGAAATAGCCCGTATAGATATTGATGATTCTGATGCAATGCCTAAAGCATGGAAATTGCAGGGATTCGACAATCAAAATGTGAAAAAGTGGTTTGATGAACAGCCATCAGATAGAAAAATACGTTTGTGTAAGGATATGATAATAAAGAAACTATCAAAGAATAATGCGGTAAATGATAGAGATTTGGATATATATGTAGACAGAATTATTCAGAACCTGACTGAAGATCAATTAACAGATATGGAACAGACACCAGGTATCTATGCTTTGAAAATTAATAAAAAAGTTAATTCTCTTTTGGATGAATATGCAAAGAAAATGTTTTATGAGTGGGTTGAACAAGACAAAATTTCTTGTATGCCATCCTATAAATTACCTAGAGAGATATCACCGACAAATACTATTGCATCGATTCCAAAATCTTTGTATAGCGAAGAAGAAAACTTTGATACAGAATATGAAAGAAGGGTTGTTATGGAATTATCTTCTTTAAACAATGTAAGATGGTGGCATAGAAATATCGCAAGAGCGGAGTTCTTTACGGATGAAGATAGACGAGCTATGAGAATAAGAATTCCAATCCACCCGGCATTTTTGGAAGCGGATGATGAAGTTTTGCTGCCAAATAGCTATGAGAAAGCGACGAAAAAATTATCAAAGAAAAAGATAGAGCAATATGAAAAAATCTTAAAATTATTAAATGATGGTGAATGGCACAAAACAGCTGAAATAGCTGATAATCTGGGATTAAAGGATACTAGGACAAAGGAATTATTAAAAGAATTAATAGTACTTGATAAACTAATCGATAATGGGAAAACAAAAGGTAAGCTGTATAGATTAAAATAATTCGTCGCTTTTTTCATTGGGAAAGCGACGAAAAAAGCGACGAAAAAAGTTATTGTATCATGAGGACTACCTGATAGATGCAGGTGTGCTGAGTGGAATTAAGAAGGCAAATTCGTTGGAATTTATGATTTTTGAAAGTCCGAATGATGGATAAATCCGGAATTAATTGAAGATACAAATTCTGGTCAGGAGCCGCTTGCGATGAAGAAAAAAAGAAATTAGCAGAAAAATCAGCAGAATCAGCAGAAAAGTCAGAGAATTCAAAAAACATACAAAGATTTGGATTATTCATCAGAAAGAAAACAGCAGATCCAGTTAATCATACAAATGCTTTTATGTTGTAGTCAATAACTCTAATAATGAAGATGGGGAATGTCACAGAAAATGTCGTAGAAATGTCATAGAAAATGTCACAGAAATTTTGAGAAAAATTAAGTGGCTAAAATCAGAATATTCTAAGAAGAATCTTTCTAAAGAGTGCGTGATTCTTAAAATGATTTCTGAAAACGAATATTCCAAAGTTAGTCTCAACGAAGTCTCACGAGATTTGAGACTGAGTGAGACTCTATGATATAGCAAAATGCGATAAAATCGGTAGTTGCAGGTGAATTATAAAGTTGTAGTCTCAAGTCAGTCTCATTTTTGAAATTGTTTGTTGAGACTAACATGAGACTGAGGAGGTTCAAAATCATGGACATAAGTAAAAAAGATTGGAAGCTATTTCGAGAAAAATTATCAGGCTGGCAGGAAAATTATATGGAAGGTCTTGTTAAAGAGTATGCAAATTTTCTGAATGATGATAAAAAGCCTGCATCAGAAAAATTCTGGGAACTTGAAAAACGGATAAAAGAAGATAAGCGTCATCCGGGAGTTATCATGGAGATGAGTAAGTCAGAGGTGATATGGGATATTGTTCGTCTCATTAGACTGAAAGTAATTACATATGATGATTTATCAGAATTCAGTGGGGAATTGAGGCGGGAAGTGAAAAGAATACTTGAGATGAATAGATAATGACGGAAAGGGAGGTATGACAAATGCGTGATCCAATAGAGAATGTGACGAGATTGCAGAATAAACTGTATCCCTTGTCAAGGACATTTTGAATTAGTGTAGTGCCTATTTTTTAGACACCTACACAAAAGTGATATCCCTGATTTTGGACATTCCTTTGTTTGGTTATCCA
>NZ_JBQKLL010000079.1:0-4551 GCF_052116245.1 Blautia sp. Sow4_E7 | reverse complement strand
AATGGTCCGAATAGTAAAGTAACATAGAAGATGTATATAAACTCCACTCCATGAGAGAATTATCTCATGAAAAAAGGAAACTGTCTAAACGGTGGGTTATTCATCGCATACAAAATAAGAAAATGGCAAAAAGAAAACCTCCGTATGAAATAAATCATACGAAGGTTGCACTCGTTTACTTATACTATTGTTTAACCAGAGTTAGTTTTCTTCATAAAGTATTTCAGCGTTTTCTACTAACCATTCATAATTCTTTCTCCAAGACTCTCGCATACCTTGTTTGTTTCTCCAAATAGCTTCTGGTCCTGTAGTTCGTTCAAGATCAATTCCCCATACTCCATCGAATGGCTTGACAACTTGTGCAGTTCTATTTTTTCCACACTGATAGCACTTATTGATGTTATTCGATTCAAGTATCACTGCACAGTAATTTTCCATCGCACGTACTTTTAAAACAATTGATAATTTTTCAAGAAAAAAATTTTCATCAACATTATCATGCCTATTGATGATTACATATTTCCGATTTCCGTACTTTTTGATTTTTCTTGAATATAAAAGTGTCTGTACTTTCTCTGGTTTTAGAATATCCATTCCTTCGACCATAAAGAAAAACACATTATACCCGCCAACTTTCTTACGGAAAATCTGGTCAGAAATTTTTTCAGCTTCTTGACACAATGCTACACTATTTCCAATCCTGTAGCTGAGCTGCCACTTTTTATTTTCTGTTTCAACTTTGTTGCTGTTATCAATTTCCGATTTTCCTGCATCATTTGTAATCTCATATACATATAGTCCACCGGAAATATTGTGTTTGGCCGAATCACCACAAAGATTGATTGGACTCAATTGCCCACCATTCTTATTAAATCCAAAAACATAATTATTACTATTTGGCTCCTCCCCGTCTCCACCCATAGTCACAAGAGTATAACAGTTATTCTCAATGGCTCTTACTTTATTATACTTAAACCATTTATCATAAATAACATTGCCTCCTGTGCTGTTAATGATCAAATCTATTCCATATATGCCGTACATTCTACTAAATAATGCATGATTACAATCATAACAAATAGTCATTCCAATCAAATAACCCTTATACAAAATAGGATTAAAAATATCTCCAGCTATTTCTGGATACTGTTCAAACTCCAAACATGAACTACCACACATCGTGTGCTTGATGTACAAATTCAAATCTGTTTCACCCGGTAAAGGATTTGCATTTGCAAACACACTGAAAATGGTATCATACTTATCGTGGCTACTTACTATGACTGCCTTGCCAATTTGTTTACTCAACTCTAAACAATGAGCAAAAATATCATCCTGATCTTCAATCAAAGCTATGTCCTTATTCGTCATTTTACCTTCAAACGGAACATAACAATATTCAGGGAAGACGATGATATCTGCAGATGCCTTTTTCATAACTGGCAATATTTTTTCAAATGCATTTTTATTCTTTAGCTCATTTGTTTGCAAATACATCGCAACCTTAATAGATGATGCTTTCTCTTTTGTATTTATTTCTTCTATTTCTTCATTTTCATGATTTTCAATTACAGGATGAAAAGCCCTATTTAGAATATCTTTTAATTTTTCTTCCGCATCAGAAGCTTCGAAATCAATTTGTCCATGCATGATACGTACCAATTTATAACCATTCTCATAACAAGCAATATCTCTTGTGCTATCATAATACGCTCGTATCTCATCTCTGTTTATCGGAGAATTATCTTTTGCTTTCACATCACAGCATGCCTTTATCCATAATGAACGATCATAAAGAACATCAATTCCCTTATATGCTTCCAAAGAAATTCTCCGTGCCTCAGAAAAATGCTGACGCTCATCATATTCGATAATCAGTTTTTGGCTTTCACACACAAAATCACAGCGCAATGTAACATTCTTCTTTGCGAATGAAGTGTCTCCACGATATGATGATAGTGCGTCATAAAGATTTTTATAGATTCCATCAATCTTTTCTGGTGTCTTTAACCAAGGATAAGTTTTTTCACATACAATATCCCCATTAAACATTCTATTAAGAATTAATTGCAGTGCATTTTTCTGTTCAATTACTTGCTTTGCTGGAATAACAATTTTTTCTGAATCCATTTTATCATCACTAATCTGAGTTTGTTTCTTTTCAGTGTTAGCATTATTAATTTGCACTTTGGGCTCAATTGTTTTCTTTTTAGAATGAATCTCTTTCTTTATTTCTTTGGTCTTTATATTACCCTTTGAACTTCCACAATAATCTGTTTCAAAACCCAGTCTTTCAAAAAATCTTACCGTTTCCATTCCTCCACCAAAATCACTTTTTTTGATTTCCACACCAAAATGCTCTTGATAAGCCATTCCACGAATATGTTTTGCAGGAAGTTTTTTCCCATCATAAAGAAGAAATGTTGAACGAGGTTCAGGGTATTCTGGATTATTGACAAGAAATCTTTCAATTGCACGAATAACATCTTCTCTGGTAATTACAACCCAATTAAACTTTGCCAAAACAATCCCTCCTCACCTTATTATTGAATAAATAATCATACCATTCAATTATACCAAGGAATTCATTTTTCTTCCACTTCTTAGTTTTTCGATTTCTATGTTCCTATGTTGTATAAGGATTTCTCTCTTTCCGTATATATAAGGGGATATTATTTCTAAAGCAAGATACGCCTATGGATTCCCAAAACTCCATTTCATGGATTTTAGGTCATCCTTTTCGGCATACTTGATAGGGATTCCGCTCCCCATACCCTCGGAAAATCATCAGTTTTGCAATACTAATTGCATATGGATGATTGGCAACAGAGGTTGCAACACTTTTTCTCTGCAGGATATATCCGCAAGACACAAAGTGACATAATCTGTATTTCTTTTTTTACCCACCGGAAAAAAGGAGAGTGAATATATATGGCAAGACCCAAAAAGGAAGAGAAATTAAAACATAAAAACTACATAACATTAAAGCTTACGGATATTGAGTTGGCATGTTTAGAACAATCAGCCGAAGCCTTAAACATCTCAAGGGTAGAATATCTTCGAAATCTCATTTTAGAAAAGCCAATGATTTATAAATATGAAATCGTTGCGGATAATGAGCAGCTTAAGAAATTGAACGCAGAGATTGGCAAGATTGGTTCCAATTTGAATCAGATTGCAAAGCATCTGAATCAAGGTGGTGTTCGGTCTATGATTCTGCAGGATAGAGTTCATGAGTGTATCGACAAACTTTTTGATTTACGGCGGCAGGTAATGGAATTGTCAGGTGATTATTATGGCGATATTGAAGCACAAGACAAATAAGAATATGAACTATGGAGATGCATTGGACTACCTGCTCTTTCAGCATGATGAGTACACGATGAAACCAATCTTGGATGAACAAGGTCGAAAACAGCTTAGAGATGAATATTACATCGATGGCATAAACTGCGAACCTATGTTTTTTGAAAAAGAATGTGAAATGGTAAATAAGAAATATCACAAAAACTACCGATACGATGAGATCAAGAGTCACCACTACGTCTTAAGTTTTGATCCTTCGGATAAAACAGAACGTGGACTAACCGGAGAAAAAGCACAACAACTTGGTTTGGAATTTGCCAGAAAAAACTTTCCTGGTCATCAAATGTTAGTGGTAACTCATACAGATGGGCACAATCACTCCGGTAACATTCATGTACACATTGTTTTAAACAGTGTTCGGAAAGAAACGGTAGCAGAAGAGGATTTTATGGAGCGACCATGTGATCATAAAGCCGGTTACAAACATCATCAGACAAGAGCACTTCTCAGTCATTTACAGAAGTCCTTAATGGAACTATGCGAGCGGGAAAAGCTTCATCAAATAGATTTGTTATCACCTTCCGCATCAAAAATCACACAGGAAGAATATTGGGCACAACGCAGAGGACAAAAGAATCTCGATGAGATAAATAAACAAATTATCGAAGATGGATATATTCCAACCCAGACAAATTTCCAGACACAGAAGCAGAAGATAAGAGATGCTGTAGATGAACTTGCTGTAGTTTCAAAATCTTTTGAGGATTTCCAATCGCAGCTTTTTGAAAAATATAAAATCACTGTCACTGAGAAAAGAGGAAGATACAGCTATCATCTTCCGGAAAGAGAAAAGAATATCAGCGAACGTTCTCTTGGCACTCATTATGGTAAAGAATACTTATCAAACATTTATGGCAGTAGGGCAGTAGTAGAGATTCCAGATACCCGACCAACAAAGGATTACGATCCGAACTATGATTATCACGCGGATCCAATCGCTATCATATACATCCGATCAAATCTTCGTCTGGTTACAGATTTACAGACTTGTGTGAAAGCACAGCAAAGCCAAGTTTATGCACATAAGGTAAAACTAACAAATCTGAAACAAATGGCAGAAACCATCGTCTATGTACGTATATGGTAAATAACTGGTCCTCCCCAAAAAGATATGCCAGCCCAAAGGCTGGCATGGAGCTTTACCTTGATTTAGTTTTTCGACAGTGATCCGGCAGTTCTTCAGAC
>NZ_JBQKLL010000078.1:0-4684 GCF_052116245.1 Blautia sp. Sow4_E7 | reverse complement strand
TTGCCATAACCTATCCTCCGTAATTGTAGTGAAATAGTTTAAATATCTTTCGCCTACAATTATAGAGGAAATCAGAGTATTAGAAAATCCGCAGGAATATTTGGCGCTTACCAACTAAAGAAGAACACTGACTTAAAATCCACGGAATAAATTCAAACTGTGCAATATTTTCCACATCTGGCTTAATCGCGGCATAAACAGCATTTCCGACAAAATTCAGTCCTGCCATTGCCACTCCTTTTTCATTCATAGCATCATAATACAAAGGATAATCCTCAGCAACATGCGCCATTCCAATAATTGCATAATGATTTTTCATATCGCCAACATGGCGAAAATTAAACGCATAATTACGTGGTGTAATTACTATCTGATCACCATAAGAGAATTCATAATCGAGGGTTCGTCCAAAGTAAAAATCTTTTGTTTTATAAGTTGCTGCTGTACACATGATCGTTTATCCTCCTAAATAGATTGAAATATGTCAATGAGCTTTTTCTTGAACAATATTATAGCACAATTCTTTTATTTTGTTCCAACTTCATACATGATCATAACATGTAAACTTTAAACTATTTTCCTAGATTATTTCTCCATCAGTTTTTCAAACCAGGTATCCATAGCTAGGATGAATTGACCTACGTCTGGCAATTCTTGCAGCATTTCGTTTAGGGTTTTGTGCTTCACATATTTCTGCACATACACCCAACAGGCAACGCTACTGGCTTCTGATACAATGTCAGCTATGGTTTTGCGCATATGTTTTGTGGAACGCTTTTTCAGCTGTTCCATTGCCAAGCTGATGGATAAGGCTTTCTCAATCGCTACCATTTCACGGGACGTAACCTTACCTAAAATATGTAATTGAGATTACCGGAGTATCCGACAGCCTTTCCTGCACGATCTGAAGCCGGTCATTAAGAGCCGATTTCTCATACTCATCCAACTCAATTCGATTCTCGGTAAGTCTGGCGGTCTCCTTTACAGCAGTATCGTATCCAGTCAGAGCCGCAAACGGTGAGAATTGAGCCGCACGATCAATCATCGTCATACGTGGCCTTGTGGGCGAAGTATGGTGCGGCAGATTTATTATGTCATCGTATTTGTGTCTGTTGTTTGAATTGCTCATACCGCACCTCCTTATGCTTGGCAACTTCTTTTTTGATCTCAAAAAACTGGAATTTCTATTTTTCATCAGGAGCCTGTCCATCATGTGTCAACCACTTACATTCTGTTAATTCCATATTTGTAAATGTAGCCTTAAATGATGAATTTTCTGGGCTACAAGCATAAATTCCAAACCGTATTTCATCATTAGCTTTATACACATGGCAAATTCTCATCTGCTTGTACTTAATTCCATCTTCAGAACACTCAATACAATAATCATCCTCTCGTCTACTAAATCTATACCACATAGACTTGATTCCTGCATCTATTTCGGTTGTTGCCCAATCTGAATATCCATTATTAGTCACTACACTTCCTAAATGCTGAAATTCTTCGTTCTCATACTCAATTGAACCCTTAAGCCAGTTCTCACTATCAAGGTACATTACAATACCACACTGGTCAAAACGCACCTTGCTCTCAAATTCAGTTTTAACTACGAAGGAAAAGAATTTCTCAGAAGTTTTCATCTGAAGCACAGGAGCATTATCGTTCCTGAAATGATAATAAGTACGCTGCCACAAATCAGTATGCGGATTAGTAATTATCTCAATCTTATCCTCTGATATTGAATACTGTTTAGGTTCTCTTGTCCATTTCCATTGTTCTTTATTTATCTTCATTTTCATTTCCTTTCAATGTAAAAACTGGAATTGTCTAAAATAGTAAGGCCGTACCGCTTACTATTTTTTCTTTTACTGCTGAAACAGTATCTTTGATCGAATGCGTAGTTGTATCTATAACATTTAATTCATAGATTCCTAAATTGGAAAATTGATTCCACATTGTTTCAACTAATTCAATATTTGTTTCTCTGTCTAACTTTGATCGTTCGATAGCTCGCTTCATAGTTTCTTCTTTACTTGCCCTTAAAACGATATAGTGTACTTCATAATGCTCTTGAACAATGTTGAGCCACGGCTCTAAAAACCACGGTCCTACAATGCCATCTACAATTACGTCATATCCACCACGAGCATATCGCTTCGCAGCTTCTAAAAACGCTTCAATGACAATCAAATTTTGCTCATTTGATTCTGGCAAATGCGGTGGTATTGCCCCTTTACTCAAATAATGATAAAAGTCATCTGTGTGCATATGCACAGACTTTTCCAAATCTGATTCTTTTGCAACAACAGATGCCGTTGTAGTTTTTCCTGTCCCCGGCGCACCTGTGATTACAATAATTCTACCTTGATTCATCTATATTTTACCTCCACAAATTCCGATTTGTTTAACTGTTACGAATTTATCTATTATACTTCGTTGTTATAATACTTGGTTATCAATTCAGCAATGTCTTTTGCAACCTCACGAATTTCAAACAGTTCGTGTTCCCAAATGTAGATTGCCGATGCGTCTGTTTCTCCGTTCGCAAGAACACGATAGCAGTAATAATCACCACAACCATTTGTTGCAAAGAAAACAAACCGATTTACCTTTTCTTCATATTCTTCTGCTTCAAGAAATTCGGGAAAAATCTCTCTGTTGTTCTTTGTGTTACTGATGATTTCTTCTGCTGAAAGCAGAAAATTACGGTCTCCATTTGTTTCTCGCAACAAGGCTTTCAATTCTTCTGGAAATGAAAAACCTACAAATTTTTCTGCCTTTGTAATATCCTTTTCGGAGCAAGGAGCTTGTAACTTCGCCCAACTATGTCCTTCTATCAATTTTTCAATCAATTCTCTATACACGATAACACCTCAACTAATTGGAATTGGCTTACTTCTTTTTGTAAAGCCAAAAGAAAATACCACTAACTAACAGAGGGAAAACAAACGCACCAATGTTGACAGGCTTGATACCCCCAACAAAAGACACTAATCCAATTATGGATACTACCAATGCAATGATTGCAATGGTTTTATAGGTTTTCTTATTCATAGTTTTCTCTCATTTCACACTCGCAATGTATGCTGTAGCAAATGGGGTTCCGGTTTTCTGAACCATGTTATAGGCATTATTACCACGCTCACAACCCAAATCTACCGTAGTGAAGCCAATGATAGGCATATAGTTTTTATCGTCCAGATTGATAAAGCCCATCATGTTTTCGGGCAAAGCGTTAAGGGCTTCGGCAAGCAGTTCATTTTTGACGAGTACATCAAAGCCGGACACTTGAAAACGGAAATAATCGCTTTCGTATTCGTCCGTTGTGAAAAGCTGCGCGAGTTCGCTTTCGCTCAAATCCGAAAAAGTAACTTCGCGTGCTGCGCGTTTCGCAAGAGTGCGGCGGTGGCTTTTCGCTTCGCCGACCAAAGTTTTCTTTGCTAATGCGTCGTACTGATGTTGTATTCTTTCCTTGTCGGAAGAAGATAGCTCCATAGAGTTCACCTCCTTCCCGCGTGGAGTAGAGGACGGGAGTTAAGGGCTTGTCCTCTCTGCCCCTTTCGCTCCGTACCCGTTCGGGAGATGGCTCTTGAGTGCGCTTTTCAGAAAAAAGTTGAAAAAAGCAAAATGCGCCCGTCCGCAAGACGCGGACGGGCGCAAAGGAAATGTAAGCAGTAGCTAAATGTATTGACAGTTCACATTCATAGCCGGAATATCCCGCTTGCGGAGCATAGCTTTTTTTGACCGCAAAGCATTAGGCGGGTTACAGTAAATAAAAATGGACACGGCGATACCTCCCCGATACCGCCGTATCCTTAAAAAAGGGCGACTTTAATACACTACCCGCAATCCATTCTATAATAGGGAACAGCGGCTTTTGCGCAATATTAAATAAAAAAGCCGATAACACATAGGTTTTTTGACCTAATGCGTTATCGGCTCTGCGTCTATGCGTCTGGCACTTTTAATCATTTTTTTTGAATTTATTATATGTGTTAGCTAACTGTCCACAAGCCGCGTTAATCTCTCTGCCATGAGAAACTCTCATAGTAACTTCAAGTCCTGCTTGCTCTAATTGATGTTTGAATGCAACTATTTCCCGTTTCTGTGGTGCTTTAATTCTTGAATTGCTTGTTGGGTTGTATTGTAACACGTTAATCATAACTTTTTTGCCCCGAAACCATTTTGCAAGTTGTCTTACATCTGAGGGCCGGTCATTTATACCCGGTAAAAGCAAATACGCAAAGACAATTTTGCGATTATGCCTTTCAGAATAGGATAAGGCTTGCTTAACAACATCTTCAATAGCATATATGCGCATGTGAGGAATAATACGATTTCTTGCAGATTGTGTTGCTGCGTGTAAAGATATTGTCAACTGAATTTTAAGATGTTCCTCGCGCAATTTTTTTAATTGATCGACCGGACCAACTGTTGATATGGTAATGCCGTCGGTTGGAAAGTTGAGCCCATATCTATCTCGGAGAATATGGATTGCTTTTATCAAGTTGTCATAATTGAATAAAGGCTCTCCCATACCCATAAAAACGATACGGTTTACTTTTCGACGCAATGATATTGTCAATATTGGTTGACACATTTATCTCAAAGATATCACTGCCTATGCAGCCAGTCCCAGAGATTCGTAGTATCTCTGGCGCTTGATCATCGGAGGAAGCCCACC
>NZ_JBQKLL010000077.1:0-5297 GCF_052116245.1 Blautia sp. Sow4_E7 | reverse complement strand
GCATTTCACAGATCCTAGCATCAGATCTGTAGTAAAATGCTGGCGTCTATCCTCTATGATTATGGCAGATTTTCGGTGGAAGTTAAATCCACCCTGTTATTAGGCGCTTACCCTGATTCCGGGAGTGGACGACGGAGCGCAGGACCTGGAGGAAACCCGCAGACTGCTCCGCATGGAATATGAACAGGGAGTTAGAAACATTATCGCAACCCCTCATTACAGAGATCAGATGTTTGATACACCCATCCGCACCATCCGCAGCCAGTTCGCTCTGGTGGAGAAATGCGTACAGGAATTCAATCAGGAGCTTGCTAAGAAAGACAGAATGAGAATATACCTGGGCTGTGAATTCCATGCAAACATGCAGATGAGCAGAATGCTGGATGAGGGAAGGGTCAGTACAATGGCAGATTCCGGCTATGTTCTGGTAGAATTCTCAGGAAATGCAGAATACAGCTACATAGAAGACCGCCTCCGCAGCCTTATCATCGTAGGCTACCGCCCCATCATCGCACATGCAGAACGCTGCGACAACCTCTGGGGTGACCTGGAACTGATCAGGGACCTGGCACAGATGGGAGCCTATATACAGGTAAATGCAGACAGCATTCTGGGAAAAAGCGGATTTTATACAAAAAGATTCTGCAGGAAGCTGATGAAAGGAGACCTCCTTCACTTCGTAGGCTCTGACTGCCACGACAGCCGGTACAGGATCTGCCGCACAGGAGAAGCATACAAAAAAGTAATCAGCAAAATGGGACAGGAATATGCTGACAAAATTTTTATTGAAAATCCTTCCGTAATTGTAAAAAATGGGGAAAACAGAAGGAAATTTGTCAAATACACTTGAAGAATGTCAGAAATAATATTACAATTTTCAAAGTATGGATCGGCCTGTAATAACTCTGGTTTGATCATATAAGGAAGGAGAACCAAGAATTTGATAAAAGAGGCAAAGAATACCCGGGAAAATCCTGCGCAGCCTGTGGTCACTGAGACGATCATACAGCAGGAAGACACCATAGACCTTGTGGAACTTTTCTGGGTACTGGTCAATCATTGGAAAATTATCCTGCTGACCATGCTGATCACAGCAATGCTGGCAGGTGTCTATTATCTGGTGGGGGTGAAACCATCTTATCAGGCAGACGCATCCATTTTTATCACAAACAATGAATCCGTGATCACAGTTTCTGACCTGCAGCTGAGTTCAGAGCTTACAGAGGACTATGCGAAGATCATCAAGAGCCGTAATGTTCTCAAACAGGTCATCAAAGAGCTGGATCTGGATCTGGATTACAGAGGACTCAGTAAACTGGTCAGTGTAACGAATCCGGACAATTCCCATATTATTACCATCACAGTTACCTGCGGTGACGTGGAACTGTGCAGAGATATTGCAAACAGTCTGATGAATATCGGACTGGACCGTATTTACCAGGTGGTAGGAAGCAGCGAACCTACAGTTATCGATTACTCAGAGGCAGAGGCAGTGGATGAGATCACTCCTGCACTGACAAAATATCTGGCGATTGGACTTCTGCTGGGACTTATCGCAGCCTGTGGACTGATCTGCGTACGTTACATGACAGACACTACATTAAAGACAGAGGATGACCTGAAGAGATATCTGGATATCCCGGTACTTAGTGTGATTCCTTATTACGAAGAGAAGAAAGAGTAGAAGATGGGCAGAGAAGATAACAATATTGAATCCCTGTTTCAGGATCTTGTGAAAGAATCCGGATATACGGGAAGACAGACAGAGGTAATACATCCACATGTATCAGATGTATCTTTCCGCGTAAATGAGGCCATCAATATTCTGCGTGGAAACATCCAGTTAAGTGGAAGAAATATCAAGACAATAGCTGTAACAAGCGCCATTTCAAATGAGGGTAAATCATCAATAGCCTTCCGCCTGGCAAAGAGCATGGCAGGGCTTGAGAAGAGAATCCTCTTTATAGACTGCGATATCCGTAATTCTACCATACAGAACAGATATGATATTGTAGGCGAGAAGAAGGGCTTAAGCGAATACCTGTGCGGAAATATCAGCAAAGAGAAGATCATCTACCGCACAGATGACAAATACCTTGACATGATCTTTACAGGTGCAGTGGCACCAAACCCCAGTGAGCTGGTATCAGGTCCGTTGTTTGTAGAACTGATGGAATTTGTGCGAAGCGTTTATGATTATGTGATCGTAGATACTCCACCGTTAAACCTGGTTATCGACGGGCTGCTGATCGCCAAACAGTGTGACGGAACTGTCCTTGTTGTGGAGAGTGGAAGGACAGACAGGGCACAGGCTGATAAAGCAAAGCAGCAGATACAGTATGCAGGTATCCGTCTCCTCGGTGCAGTGCTGAACAAAGCGCCGGTTTATGAGAAACATTATGGCTATGGCTACGGATACGGCTATGGAAAGAGCGCTAAGAAGAATGAGAAAGAAAAGAAGAAATAACCCTGTAAATAAGAAACAGATCATCATCAGTCTGGTGATCTGCCTGGCTGTAGCTTTGTTTGCAGCAGTTTTTATCCATATGGAACAGACAAAGCAGAAATCTATGCAGATCACTGCAGGGAACACCCACAATGTGGGCAGCAGTTATAGAAATATTGTTTACAAAGGTCAGGAATATCAGTATAATAACCGTATCATAAATATTCTCTATGCCGGTGTGGACTCCACAGGCAAGCTGGAAGCTTCCTCCCAGTATGGAAATAAAGCCAGGGCAGACAGTATTGCTCTGGTGGTGATGGATGAGAAGAACCGCAGGATGACCATTCTCTCCATTAACCGTGATACCATGACTGATATCCGAAGATATACAATGAACGGCAATGACAAGGGACTCTATACCACGCACATCGGATATGCCTACAGCTATGGCGATGGGGGAAAGGTAAGCTGTGAGAGCCTCTGTGAGGCAGTATCCCTTTTACTTGGAGATATCCCTGTGAAGCGCTATGTAGTGACAAACCAGGACTCCATGTCCTATATCAACGAGCTGGCAGGCGGGATCACACTTACAGTGCCAAACAACGATCTTCAGGAGAAATATCCGGAGATGGCAGAGGGTGCACAGGTTAACCTGGATGACAGCAGCATAAAGGATTTCCTTCAGTACAGAGATACAGAGGAGTCCTTCAGCAATGAGGGCCGTATGCAGAGACAGAAAGCCTATCTCACAGCTTATGTTGAGAAGATGCAGTCCATGGATGAGAATGACCTTGAGAAAGCATGGGATTCCCTCGATGTGATGGACGATTATATCCAGACAAGTGTGACACGCAACCAGTATCTGGGACTTGTGAAGACCCTTAAGAAAGCAGAGTTCACAGAGGACAGTATAGAGCAGCTTCCGGGAACAGACCAGGAGGGAGACCTTCATGATGAGTTCCATGTGGATGAAGATGCACTCCGGGAACTGATCATCCGTTTATTTTATGAAAAAGTATGACAGGCTGCTGTTTTTCAACCGTCTTGTTATAAAGTAACCGTAAATTAATAAGAATAGAGCCAGAAGAAGACAGAAAGGAAGGCATTCTTATGAAAAGAAAATATTTCAGCATTTTACTTGCAGCAATGACAATTGCAGCATCTGTCAATGTATATGCAGCCCCAAGTATCGGACAGATCATTCCGGAAGCTCCAAAGGTAGTTGAGGGAAATCTGTCAAACAACCAGCAGCTGATCGTAAAAGATGTTGATACAGGTGCCTACAAGGATAAAAAAGTTGCAGAGGTAGTAACAAAAGTAAATGATGATAATACCAAGGTAAACATGAATGAGATTCTGAAAGACCTTAAGGTAGATACAACAGAAACAATTAAAACAAACACAAATCAAAAAGTAAATCCGTCCCTGTATGAGCCTCTGACACCTTTCGTAGATCTGGTTATTAAGGAAGGTGATAAGATCACATACGAAACAGATGGCGCTATCAAAACAACCCTTACCATCGAAGCTGCCAAGGATGTGAATAAAAAGGAAGTACTTCTGATGCAGATCAATCCGACAACAGGAAAAGTTACCTTTGTTGCAATTGAGAAGCTGGACAAAGCTACAGGTGAAGTCACAGCCACCTTCGATTCACTTGGACCTGTAATGCTGATCGAGAAGGTTCCGGTTGTAACCAAGAAGGTTTCTCCTGAGAAATACGCAGACGAAAAGGTAGCTGATGTAGCAAAGAAGCTGAAAGATCAGAAAGCAGGCTTTACTCTGACAGATTTTATCGATGATCTGACAGATACAGAGAACAAAGAGGTCACACTGGACAACGGACAGACCATCAACATGGACGAC
The DNA here is from genome assembly GCF_052116245.1 of Blautia sp. Sow4_E7. NCBI lineage: Bacteria > Bacillati > Bacillota > Clostridia > Lachnospirales > Lachnospiraceae > Blautia > Blautia sp. Sow4_E7. The sequence continues at coordinate 985 of NZ_JBQKLL010000077.1, read as the reverse complement.
TATGTCAGCGCAAGCAGTCTTATAGATATGGCGATTAAGATGTCAGATGATTATTCCTATGACATGTCCGGTTCCCTTGACGCACAGGTACACTGTGACATTGACAGTGTTGACTGGAAGAGTCTTGTAACTGCTAATGATGCAGACTTTGACATTGATACAGCAGAGGGCGACCTGAGCCTTCTTACAGAGATAGAGCCATTCACAATCCCGGACAGCATTGTTGTACAGGCAGATGCTTCTACAGGAGAGCTTAACTATCTTGCAGAGCCTGAATTGAGCTTCGCATATCCGGAAAAAGAAGAAGAGGAAGCAGAGGAAGCAGACGACGCAGACGACGCAGACGACGCAGATGAGACTGCTGACACAGATGAGACAGCTGATGCAGAAGATGATCTGATGAGTTGGATCGTTAAGGACGAAGCAGGCTCTTCTGAACAGCCAGATCTTGTGATCAAAGGCGAATTCAAAGGCATGGGACCTCTTGCAATCTTCACAAAAGACGCAAAATAATCTGATAAGAGAGGAACAGTTCAATGTCACGAAAATCTCACAGACACAAACATAAAAAAAATAAATTCATGTCCTCAGTGCTCTACTATGTGTTGGTTCTTGCTCTGGTAGCAGGCCTTCTGTTTGTTGTAAAGGTAAACCGCCAGGAACGTGCAGAACGCACGGAATATAAAGAAAAGCTGGTCGGCAAAGAGACTGTGGAAGACATCGGTGTACTGGACGACATGATGGTACGACCTACAGCAGAACCTACGGAAACACCAACTGATACAGTAGCAGATAAATGATAAAAAGTACCAAAAATTATTGCATCTTTTTGGCAATAAAGCTATAATAACATGTAGATAAGACGAAAGGTCTATTGTTAGTGACTTCATGAGCTGTCACTGATGTGATTTCATCGCCTGTCAGTAGATTGTTCAGTTTTCTGTCTTTGTTTATGTTAGCAGACTGGGGAGTTTCCCTCCCCAGA
>NZ_JBQKLL010000076.1:0-5446 GCF_052116245.1 Blautia sp. Sow4_E7 | reverse complement strand
CAGAACTTGCACCCTGGAGTGAAAAACTCCAATCTATCAAAAATCGCATGTGAATTATAGTGAATTACTCCAACTCGCAAAGGGCTGGGGTAATTTTATATCTGACCGCATCATTATTTGGCGGTTACCTTTCTTTTCGTAAGTTCTCATAAATCTTTGTACATTGTCTTGCGACATCTGAGATTTGATTCCGTTCCTAACCGTATAAAATAATAGTTCATCACTACTGTTGGCAGAGTCTAAATGATAAAGCTTGCAATACTCGTTAAAATATGGCACTATATCCTTTGAAAGTGGCGTGCATCGGTGTTTGCTTCCTTTACCAAATATATGAACATCGGGTTCGCCTTCTTTATTTATCACTATATTTTTCAATTTTAAATGTAGTATCTCATCGTTCCTACAGCCACTTTCATACATGAGCGATATAAAAAAACGGTCTCTTATGCCAGTTTTCTTATTTATATCAGGCTGCTTGAGTACAAGCTTTACATCTTCAATTGTAAGCCAGATGAAGTCCTTTACCCTTTCATCTTTGTATTCTGCAATCTCACATATTTCGCTGTAAGTTTTAAATGAAAGAATGTCTTTCTTCTGAATATATCGGCAAAAGCCTTTTATATGAGACAGTCTTTGGTTGATTGTGGTGCTTTCATTTCCACGTTTGTCATGAAGCCATCGTAAAAATGAAGATATATTTTGCTGATTGAAATCAGAAACACTCACATCTTTGAATTTTATATATTTTTCTTCTTCAAGAAACAACATGTATAGATTAAGTGCATCTCTGTATGCCTGAATGGTATGCTTACTTTTCTGCCTTGTATCCGGAAGGTAAGTGATGAGGAAACTTTTCATCAATCTGTAAAGCGCTGGATCTTTAATCTTCAATACAGTTACCTTCTTTCTCATAAATATCAGCGAACTGTTTCCAGTTGATTCCGGCAGATTTTCTTATCCTTTCTGGCAGAAGATGAATGTAGTAAAACGTACTGTCCAATTCGGAATGTCCCATATACGTACTCAGATATGGAAGAAGATGATTTACATCCTGTCCGTTGTCTATCCATCTGATCAAATTTCGAGTGGCAAAGGCATGCCTTAAATCGTAAGGTCTGGGATGCCCATGTGCCTGAAGCCCGCTCCTTTTCCAACAATGCCCAAACTGTGATGTCATCCAATTTCTGTCATAGGGGCCGTTATTATACTCAAAAAACCATGTACGTTTTCCGGCTATTTCATCATATTTCTGGCATAGATTGACCATATCTGCAGACATGATGATATGACGGTCTTTATGCTTTTGGGTTTCTCTTATATAGATATCTCCAGTATCAAGATTCACATCATTACATCTGAGACGTAATGGTTCAGAAGGTCGCATTCCGCAACAATACATCATACGAAACATCGGCGATATGACAACTTCCGGTTTGAATTTTTTGTTGTTTGTTGAAGGTTTATATCCATCTATTGCGGAAAATAAAGTCCGCAGTTCCATATCTGTAAATGTGTATGGTTCATATGCGATACGTTTTAGCGTATAATCTTCGTCAGGAATAAATGCTTGAGTGCCCAGAAAGTTTATATACCGACAATACTGACGAAGGCATGCAATAAATGCAGCTTGTGTATTAACCGTATATCCTTTGTGTGTCAGCCATTCATCCAACATCTCTGCTGTCAGATTTTCTGCATCCGGGTACTTGTAACAGCAAAAATCAATAAAAGGCAAAAGTGTAACCTTGTATGTAACTGTAGCATATCCGGCAGCTTCCCGAAAGTTCAGCATCTTGAAAAAAGTCTCTCTAAGGTAATCATTTAATTTCATTCTGATCACCTCCTGAATATATCCCGGTTGTTAGTGGGATTTCATCAAATCCTATCGCACAAAATGCCACCTGTTCACGGTTATATGAAAGATATGGTTTATCTTCATTTATACTTCTGTGTCCAAGTAATTGTGAGATGGTTTCAAGAGGAACTCCGGCTTCCGATAATTCTGTAGCAAATGATCTGCGCAGGCTGTGAAATCCTCGACCTGGTATCTTTTCAACACTCGCTTCTATAAAATACCTATCTGAAATAGTTGTAAATGCATAGTGTCTTTTGTCTAACGGCTTAACTGGACCTTTTACAGTCAGAAATACTTCATCATAGGTACATTCAGGTCTGGCCTTGAGAATATAATCAGCTATTGCGTTCATTACCTTTCCACTTAGCGGCAGAGTCAACGGTTCATCCGTTTTTGATTGTCTTATTAAAACTAACCCTTTTTTCCAATTGATATCCCCTAAACACAACTTCCGTATATCAACACTTCGCAAACCGGTATCAAACGCCAGAAGCATAATAGCATAGTTCCTTAATCCTTCAGGGGTTGATGTATCAATGCCCTCCACGGCATTGTTGATATCGCCCTGAGAGTATGGAGGAATTACTCTTACATGGGAGTTTCTCGCATTCAACTGTGTGAAATCAAATCTTAGATCAGTGTTACCTTTACTTTTCAGATACACGGATAGATATTTTATTGCTCTGAGGGATCTGCCCATACTTCCGCTATTAGTATTTGGCAATTCTTCTGTAAAAAAGCTCATCAAAAGATCATCTGTTACCGTTACGTTTGCAGAATGCGTTTTTTCTTCAGCATAGTTGAAAAAATGTCTCATAACAGTAGACATTTCAGTCCTTGATTCTCCCTCAAGCATATGATAATCAAGCGCTTTATCAATAACCGCCTGTGAATTTGGGGACACTTTGTACATTCTGTGATTTCGCTGAGTTGCAGAAAAGTCTGTCTCCCCCGTTTCGGCAAGCGATGCAAGCATACGAATAACTCGATGCTGGAATCTTGCATATTCAAAACAGACTATTTTTTTCTCGACATTTGAATCAATAAAAGCATCGAAATCATCTTTGAGCTTAGGATAATAGCTGTTGAATCCATGCTCATTTGCAAAACAAACAATTTTTTTCAAAACCGTTTTATACTGTTCAATGCTTACCGCTTTAATGCCGTGCTCTCGTATGGTTTTCAAAAGAGCATCACTTAGGGATTGTAACTCCCATTTTACTCGTTCCATAAGAACCTCCTTATTATGAAGTGAATAGTTGTCTCTTCATAATAAAGATTAATGCCGATATTTTTAATACTACATCGGCAATTTATGCAATTTTTATAAAAAATCGGCATTAAAATAATATCGGTATAAGGAGCATAGAAGTATTTTTCAAATCCTGCAAATCTTATCTCCGGCTTGTAAAAGAATGCCGCAATACTTCTTACGATGCCCTGAATGCTCATACAGCCATTGTATTTACACGGTATATGATGCTTTCGGTTGCCCAAAGAAGGAATACCGATGACAAAACACTCTGTGAACTGTTTTTCTGTCTGATGGACGAGCTGGATGATATCACATTCAGTCAGTCGATGCAGATTATCGTAGATGCCCTTATGGATTCAGTTATGGAATATTTTCATATCACAGAACAGGAGTTGGAGAGATTTACTGCCAGCTTTATTCAGCGACTGCCTAAATACATGCAAAAAGCATTGGAATACGGTCAAAGTGCCGTTTGATTGCTATTTTGTGAGCTAAAGTATTGATTTTTCAAGGTACGAATCCCCTTTTTAATATGGGAAGTTTGAGTAGAATATATAAGAAACTTCAAAAAAGAAAATATAAAATTGGAAAATTTGATAATTGCAAAAATACCATTTCAGGAATATAATGCGTCTATCAACACTTCAAAAACAAGGAAAAGGAGAATGACATCTATGAAAATTAAAAAATTACTTGCAATGTCTCTTTTAACAACAATGGTAGCAGGTGCAGCTGTTCCTGTTTTCGCTGAGGAAGATGCTGTAGCTACAGAAGCAGAAACTGCTGAGGAAGATACCACAGCTACAGAAGCTGACACAGATGATACAAAAGCAGAGAAAACAGACGCCACTGCTCCAATTGACATCAAGGTTCTGATTCTTCCTAAATTTGAGAATGGTGAAATGACTGGGGATTTTCCAGGTGAGGCGCAGTATTATTACGATGCTTATGTAAAAGATGGTGATGAATATGACATCGTTGGTGGTTTTGAAGATAATAAGCTGTATGTAAAGGATGGAGTTGCATTATACGTTACTGGAATGGGTAAGGTAAATACTGCAATAAGCCTTCAGGCAATTCTTTCTGACAGCCGTTTTGATTTCAGTGATGCTTATGTATTTAGCACAGGATGTGCCGGATCTGCTGTAGAATATGGTGTAATGGGTGATGTGTTTGTAATCACTGCTACTGTGGACTATGATCTGGGTCATCATGCAGATCCACGTGAACTTACTGAGGAGACAGATACAACCTGGTTCCACGATGAGGGATATGACAGTGCTTCTTATAAAATCCTGAATCAGGATCTTTGTAATAAAGTGTATGATCTTGTAAAAGACGTGAAGGTTGAAACTACAGATAATACCAGAGCGTATATGGCAGCAGCATTCGATAATGCAGATTGGGCAACCAGAGATCCAAAGGTATTAAAGGGAACTACTGTGACTGGAGATAACTACTGGAAGGGACAGTACGATCACGACAATGCGTTGCTTATGACACAGACATATAACTGTCCGGATCCATATGCACTTACCGAGATGGAGGATAATGCCTTAGCTGTTGTTCTGGATCGTTATAATATGCTTGACCGTTATATTATTATACGTGATTCTGTCAATACCGATGAGTTTATGAATGGTGCGACACCGGAGAGCTTATGGGATCCGAATTTTGATGATTCCCTGGCATCTGAATCCAGTGTCGAATCCGCAGATATCTTTGCAACTGCTATGGAAAACAACTACAAGGTTGGAAGTGTGGTAGTAGATGCAATTTTAAATGGAACTCTGTAAAATACACTGGAGAAGCTGTATTTTAGCAATTTTATATAATGATATGATGTCAGAGTCAAAAGGTATTTTGATTTTGCCCCTAACTTGATATTCACGAATTGCTTCGTAGCGAAGCTGCTCCCGCAATTCTCGAACATTTGGAATCCGCTGAACGGATTTTCGACCTTTACTCTGATATCCTACGATACGAAACGCGTGTTTTCCGAAATATAATGGAAAACACGCGTTTTTCGGTGCGCGAAAAGATTTTTATTTCAATTTGTGCTGTACTGAAACAGGCTCTAGAATAGTTGGCGTGCTTCTGACAGATTTTATAGTTAGATTTCATTTTTCGTATGTAATTTTCTAGTAAAAAAGTACAAATATTGGATTTTAAGTATAGTCATATGGAAATGAGGTAATACAAAAATGAACAAGGTATTTATAAAGTGTTACTGACGACCGGTTTTGTCCAAAACCATCCGGTATTTTTTGCCCGGAATCAGACGGAATTTCTGTCCGCCAGAGACTTTTATTTAAATTTCTGGCGGACATTTTTCT
>NZ_JBQKLL010000075.1:0-5591 GCF_052116245.1 Blautia sp. Sow4_E7 | reverse complement strand
GCCATTCAACAACTGTTATATATAAAACAAGGGTGAGAAGCCTGATTTTCAGGCTTGCCACCCTTACATATCATAGAAGAATCTTATTTACAGACTTTTTCTCATAGTCTCGGACCTTCCTATCTGAGGTCTCCTGGGAGTCGTACACGGGTGGTTATTCATCGCTTACAAAATACCGATATTTCAAGAGTCTGTAATACAGTTGACCATTCTTCGGATAATCCCTTAATGCCAAAAGGGAGTCTCTCATAATCTCCAGCAGGCACAAATTCATATCATTATTCAGCAACTTATCCTGGATTCTTCGTTTCTCTGCCATTGCATCGACATCGACCAATTCGTAAAGCATTTCTTTTAAATGCTTTCCTTCCACTACATATAACTCATAATCTATATCTACAATATTTTTTTCAATACGGAACATCACCTTCGTATATTGTTCAAGTAAAAGCTCCGTATTTTTATAGGCTTCTTCAGTCACCACTTCCATATTGTCAAAAATATTTTGAATTGTCTGCATAATTGTCCTCCTTCCCGACTGCACCTGCAGTCAGACCAATCATAAAGTATTTCTCAGCAATAACTGCTGTGCTGAACATCACTGTCATGCAGCTTCCGCAGAAATTTCTACAGTGGGATTGTTTTCATTTCTGGCTGACCGGAAACTATATGATATATGTAAAGCAGCCGGTTCTCACGGGAAAGGATGTATCCCCGACCACTGATGTTTCTGTTTTGACTATTTTTTATTTTTAAAGGGAGCCCTGTTTTAGGGCATCCTTTTGGAATCGCTTATTTCCGTTCCATAAACCATTTATAATTTTCTTCATATGTGAGATGGCATATCTTACCTTCCACCATACAAGTATAGCGATAACCGGTACCACCAGCTTTCCTGCTCGCACATCTTTCCGGTTTTGAAATTTTATCAATTTCATACCGATGCCCGTCTTCCCATACAAACGCTTTGGGAATCAATTCACCTTCCCTGCTAAATACCGCCAGGACATCAACATATACCTTATCCATCACTCAAAAACACCTTGCCTCTCCTATCCGTGGAAATAACCTTGCGGATGAACCGTATGCTCTCTTGCATTTAATTGTGCCAGGAGCCTATCCTGATAAACGAAAGCTCTTTGAATGCTTTGGTATCCAAACCTGGCTCGGATTTCATCCACTACCTGATCCATCTTTTCCAACTTTTCTCTTTTCTGTTCACTCATAAATAAGTCCAACTGATACGGCATATCATCTGATACCAGATCACATCCCCGGACGCCAAGACTTCTAATAGGGTGTTCCCATCTGTAATTATCTTTAAATAGTCGATATGCAGCCTGAACAATTTCATCTGTAATATTGGTTGGACGCTTCAATTTGCATTGCCTTGAAAAATGATATAACTCATTATCACGAATTGATATTTCAATCACCTTACATTGAAATCCATTTTCACGTAATCTGGCTGCTACACTTTCAGACAGAGCCATCAAAATAATCTTTACATCCAAATCATTCACCAGATCTCTTGGAGTCGTTGTACTATTTCCAATAGATTTGATTGGAGCTTGATATCCTTCTACGCAAACCGGCGTTTCGTCCCAGCCATTTGCAAATGTATGTAATACCAATCCCATCTTTCCGAGACGGTTCTCCAATATAGCTGGTTCCGTATTTGCAAGTTCACCAATTGTTTTGATTCCTAAAGTCTGCAGTTTTTTATTAGTGCTTCTGCCGACATAAATCAAGTCTCCTGCCGGAAGGTTCCAGGCAAGGCTTTTATAATTTTCTCTTGAGAACTCTGTAATGGCATCAGGCTTTTTATAATCGGAACCAAGTTTTGCAAATATCTTATTCCATGAAACACCAATGCTAACCGTGACTCCCAACTCATGCTTTATTCTTTTACTGATTTCATTTGCTATTTTCATTCCATCGCCTTTTATTGAAGTGCTGGCAGATACATCAAGCCAACTTTCATCAATTCCGAATGGTTCTCTCAAATCTGTATATTCACTATAGATTTCTTGTGCCATTCTTGAAAATCGCAAATACAAATCCATTCTTGGTGGTACAAAAATGATTTCCGGGCAAACCTGCTTTGCCTGCCATAATGCCATTCCTGTTTTCACGCCTGATTTTTTTGCAACATAATTTGCTGTAAGAACAATTCCGTGCCTTGCTTCCGGATGCCCTCCTACCGCTAATGGCTTTCCCGCCAATTCCGGATGATGCAGCATCTCTACGCTTGCATAAAAACAGTTCATATCAGAATGAAGTATTGTACGTTCCATATCATCACCGCCCAATCAATATTAGCAATATATAGCAAGTTTATTATTGACTTTTTCTTTTATTCATTCTATAATTTGCTTATAGTTACGACAGATTGCCACTTCTTGCTAATTCTTATTCTAGCAACTATTAGCATGATTGTCAAGATACTATTCGCAAGAAATAGCAAATCAAGAATGGAGGCGCATTATGAAACCCTTTAAAGAGAAAGTAAAAGAACATCGAGGACAACTTGGATTAAGTCAAAAGCAACTGGCAGAAAAAGCTGGGATTGGATTCCGTACCATCGTTACTTATGAAGCTGGAGAACGCTTTCCCCAATCAGCGCAACTCTATAAGCTGGCAAAAGCATTAAATGTATCAACCGAGTATCTGAAGGACGATTCCATCGAAGACCCGACCTATGGACTTGATCGGATGGACTATGTTGAAGAAATGCGTCAGATGACCAGTAAGCAAGATTCTCTTAATCTGGAAGAAATGCTGAGACAAAACCAGACACTTTTTGCCGGAGGCACCATAAGTGAAGAAGCCAAAGATCAATATTTTCAGGCTGTGATGGAAGCATATCTTGATTGTAAAAAAGCTGCGAAAGAAACTTTCGGCAGAAAAAAATCTGAAAACCTTGCATCTATTGATAAGTAATCCTCCCGCTATCCTTTTTATAGGACAGCTTTTATACTACACTGATAGTGAGAAATCCTATCTACTATAAAACAGGGAGGATGTGAATTCGAGTGACCATTGAAACAATAGCTGACACAGTCAAACAGCTGCAAAACAAATATGATGAAACTGATCCTTTTCGTTTAGCTAAGGTAATGAAAATTACAGTAAAGTTACGCCCAATGGGAATCTATGAAGGATGCTGCAAGGGGTTTTTTCTAATTTCACGGAGAATGAAACATATCACAATCAACAGTGATCTTCCAGAACTATTACAGAAAGTAGTTCTCTCTCACGAACTGGGGCACTGTATATTACATGCAGACTCTGCAGCCAGTGCACCTTTTCATGAGGTAACTTTATTTGATAATACGAACCATAAAGAATATGAGGCAAACATTTTTGCTGCCGAATTGCTCCTGCCAGATGAACAAGTTCTGGCTCTGCTCAATGATGATTTGTTTTTCTTTGACGTCGCCAAAAAATTGTGCGTTCCATTTGAAATGCTGGATTTCAAATTCCGGGTTTTAAAGCGAAAGGGGTATAAAGTAGAATCTCCTGTAGTGTCACAGGGCGATTTCTTGAAAAAACTTGAAAAAGCAGCCGATAAGGCAACATCTTATGAATTGTGCTGAAAATACTATCTCAAAGCATTATCTGAAAGCTAAGACTTTTTGAACCTTGTCATCTTAGCTTTCTTTTTTTATGTCTCTTTTTTCTTCTCCCAGTAGGTTATTTATAGGGATCTCTTTTCAAGAGGTACTCTTCCGGCGGCTCCACCGCCGGTTAAATAGCAAGGACAGGAAGTGTATATACACTTCCACAAAAATGGCAATTCAGGGAACCCTGCCCTAAATTGAAAACCCCGAAGCACCCCAAAACCGAATTACGTACAGAAGGAGAAAATAGACATGTCAAACAGAAAAAGAAACATCCAAATATTGTTTTGTGTTACTCCAGAGGAAAAGAAGCTGATCCGCCAAAAGATGATTCTGTCAAAGACCAGAAACATGGGCGCCTATCTTAGAAAAATGGCTATCGACGGCTATATCATCAACACCGACACAACCCCGATCAAGCAGATGTACGAAGAGATGCACAAAATCGGTGTAAACATCAACCAGATTGCAAAAAAGGTAAATACCACCGGTGATTTGTACCCGGAAGAAATGGAAGAATTGAAAAGGATGGTAAGCGAGATATGGCATATATTAAAATCTTCCCCATTAAAGTAACTGACAAAAAAGCGCTGGACTATATTATGAATCCGGACAAAACCGAAGAAAAATTACTGATTTCCAGTTTTGCCTGTTCCCCAGAATCTGCTGATCTGGAATTTGCTTTCACCAGAGATGAAGGTAAAAAGAACGTGATGGATAAAGGCAACAATCTGGCATTTCATTTAATTCAATCTTTTAAGCCTGGAGAGGTTGACGCTGAAACCGCACATAAGCTCGGCAAAGAATTTGCTGACGAAGTACTAAAAGGGAAATATGAATATGTCATCAGTACCCATGTTGACCAGAATCATATTCATAACCATATCATTTTTAATGCTACCAGCTTTGTTGACCATCATAAATATGTCTCCAACAAACGCAGTTACCATAAAATCTGCAGGATCAGCAACCGTATTTGTCAGGAAAACGGTCTTGTCACCAGTATGCCAACCGGCGAAAAAGGGAAATCTTATAAAGAAAATATGGAATATCATCGTGGAAACAGCTGGAAAGCAAAATTAAAAGTCGCTGTAGATAAAGCAATCTGGTCATCCATCAACTATGATGAGTTTCTTCAAAAAATGAAGCTTGCCGGATATGAGATCCGTCAAGGAAAGAACCTGGCTTTCCGGGCACCGGAGCAAAAAAACTTTACAAATATGAAATCTCTGGGTAGCTATTACACAGAAGAAAATGTATTACTCCGCCTTGAGACAAACCGGCATAAAACAAAATTTCCACGTAACGTCCCCAGAGAAGTACGACTTTTTGTCAATATCTCTGCTTACGTGAGTACCGGCAATCGTGCCGGATTTGAACGGTGGGCACAACTCAATAATCTGAAAGAAGCAGCCCGAACCTTCAACTATCTATCCGAAAACAATTTGCTGAATTACGAAGACTTTAGGCAGCATATTGCTGATATTGATAATTCTATTATTGCTACGGAACAGCGAATTTCTGAATTAATCTCTGAAATATCCCATCAGGAACTTATTCAGAAGCATTGTTCATCCTATCGTACCTGCAGAAAAATAATTGAAGATGCAAAAACAGCACCAGATCCTCAGAAATATAAAGCTGCTCACCAGTCGGAATACAAACTGCATGATTCCTTAAAACAGCAATTACAGGAGCTGGGCATTACAAAGTTACCTTCCCCGGAAAGGCTTCAGAAAAAAATAGAGAATCTAAGAAATGAACGTTCCTCTGCTGTCAAGGAAAAGCAAGATTTAGAAAAAAAGCGCTCAACATTAAATACCATAACTGCCAATTTCAACACCTTGCTATCCGATGATGCATATTCCGCAAGAACTGCGCATCCGTTCCAGAGGAACGGAGCGCCATTCCGCTTCAAACTGAGCAAAGCTCAGCAGGTTGATTAATTACTATTGGTTATTCTGCGAT